>NZ_JAZDRM010000032.1:0-52633 GCF_047501495.1 Ancylobacter sp. G4_0304
ACCCCACCCGGCTTCGGAGCCCTCATGTCCCCCGTTACCTTCTGTCTGATCTCCGGCTTCCTTGTCGCCGTCGCCATCGCCAGCTGGTTCTGAGGCGATGGACAACCGCGAGATCCAGCGTGCGCTGTTCGCGCTCGGCTATGACCTTGGCCCGGCTGGCGCCGACGGCATCATCGGCCAGAAGACCTGGTTGGCGATCCGACGTTTTCAGTACGACTACGGGCTTGTCGTTGACGGCGACGTCGGCCGGCACACCGAAAAGGCCCTGAAAGAGGCGATCACGCCGGCCCTTCAGGCGCGGCCGGAGCCCGACAAGTCGGCCATGGCCGGCCCGTCCCTGGAGATCGCCGAAAGCCTCGACGACAAACTCTGGCTGCCGCCGAACGCCGGCCAGCTGATCCTGCGCACCACGGCGAGACGGATCGTCGAGATCATCATCCACTGCGCGGCGACGCCGGAGGGTCGCGATTTCTCGGTCGCGGACATCCGCTCCTGGCACAAGCAGCGCGGCTTCTCGGATATCGGCTACCACTATGTGGTCTACCGCGACGGCCGTGTTCTGGAGGGCCGGCCGGTCGGACAGGTCGGCGCTCACGTCGCCGACCACAACACCGGCACCATTGGCGTCTGCTACATCGGCGGGGTCTCCGCCGATGGGAAGATCGCCAAGGACACCCGCACCCCGGCGCAGCGCGCCTCGCTGCTGTGGCTGGTCGCCCAGCTCAAGGCCCGCCACCCCACCATCCGCAAGGTCTCCGGCCACAACGAGTACGCCGCCAAGGCGTGCCCGTCGTTCGACGTGCGCCGCGACCGGCTCGGCTCCATCATCAATTGAGGATCATCATGCGCAGCATCGCGTCTCTCGTCTCCCTCGCCATCATCGCCCTGGTGGCGATCGCCTGGGCACTCGCGCCGGTCCTCGCCCTGGCGGCGGCCGGCGACACCACGGTGTCGGCCGCGCCGATCGTCGGTGCGATAGAGCCGCTCATCTCCGCCGCGCTCGATGCGGTCATCGTCGTCGCCATCGGCTGGGCGGCCGGCCTCATCCACAAATGGACCGGCATCCAGATCGAGGCCCGGCATCGCGAAGCGCTGCATTCGGCCGCGATGACCGGGGTGACGCGCGTGCTCAATGCTCTTGGAGAGCGCGCCGAAAACCTCACTTATGAGGCGCGGTCGCAGGTCGCGGCGCAGGCGGTCGGATGGGTGACGGAATCCGTCCCGGATGCGGTGCGTTACCTCGGCGCGACGCCCGACAAGATCGGGGCCATCGTAAGCGCCAAGCTCGGCCAGCTGATCGCCGACGCGAAATAGCGCCGTGGACGATTTCGACCAGGCGCAGAGGCTTGAAGAGCGCCAGCGGGAAGATGCGCTGGCAGCTCTGGCCTTGAGCATGGGTGGCGACGGCCGGAAAACCTGCCTGGCCTGCGGCGAAGAAATCGCGCTGGAGCGCCGGATGGCGGTCCCGAACGCAGTGCGGTGCGTGGAATGTCAGCAGCGCGTGGAGCGCTATTGCAAGCTAAGGGCGCGTTGATGGAAGAGTTCCTGCTGCGTTGGGGGCCGCTTCTGCTGGCCGCATTCGGCCTCATATATTCGATCGCGTCGTCCCGCGGGAAGGCGGCGAACGATCGCGTGGCGAAGATCGAGACCAAGCTCGAAGAGAAGGCAAGCGCCACCACCGTGCAGGTCGTGGTGGGCAAGCTCGATATCGTCGAGGACCGCGTGAGCAAGGTCGAGGGTGAGCTGAAGCACCTGCCGGATCGGGACATCACCCATCGCCTGGAGCTGGCCATCAGCAAGCTGGAAGGGCGGATCGAGGTCATGGACGAGCGGCTCCAGCCGGTCGCCGAGATGGCGAAGCGAGTGCAGAATCGCATGTTCGAGGAGGTGCGTCCGTGACGCGCGAACAGTGGCTCGCCGAGGAGGCGCGGCTCATCATCCTGAAGACGCTGGCCGAAGAGCCGAACGAGAGCCTCAACAGCAACCTGCTGACGCGCCATCTGCGCGAGCGCTTCGGCATTCCGCGTGATCGGCCTTGGGTGCATCTCCAGCTCGACCATCTCGCCGAGATGGGCGCGGTGACGATCGTACCGGCCGAAACGGTCAAGATCGCCACGCTCACCCATACCGGCCATCGCCACCTCCAGCGCGAGATCGTCATCGAGGGCGTCAAGCGTCCGTCCCGGCCGGGGGAGTGAGCCATGGCGAGCGGGCGCGGACGGCTTTCGTTCTGGGATACGCTGCCTGAGTGGGGCGACGAGGCTCGGTTGTGGGCGTTCGAGCAGCTCGCCGCCCGAGCCCTGACGCAGATGGAGATCCTCGACGGCGTCAATGAGCGCCTTCGGACGGCCGCTTGGCAGGAGGGCATCACCAGCGACATTCCGCAAGCCAGCCGCTCCTCGCTCAACCGCCTGTCCATGCGCCGCGCCGCGACCGTTCGCCGGATGGCCGAAGCCAAGGCGCTTTACGAAGGTCTTGCCACCCAGTTCGACCACAATGACGTCGACACCAGCTCGGTTGTTTTGGGCGAGTTCCTGAAGTCGCTGGTGCTCGAAATTGCCGAGACGGATGGCGTCGGCACCAAGGGCGCCATGGAGCTCGCCCGCGCTTACCAGTCCGTCGTTTCGGGCATGAAGATCTCCGACGATCGCCGGCGCCGGTTGCAGGCCGACTACGACACTAGGACCGCGAAGGTAATCGAAACAGCAGCGAAGGAAGGCGGACTGTCGGCCGCGGTGGTGGCGCAGCTGCGCCGCGACTTCCTTGGCGTTCGGCCGAAGCCGGCGACGGAGGGCGGACATGCAGGCGCCTGATCCCGACAAGGTCGCGGGTGCGCCGGTTCTGTCGCGCGACCCCGCCTCACTTCCGCCGGAGCTGCCGCGCGGCGCCGAGATCCCTGATGATCTCGATCCATATGCTGACGGCGTGCTGATGCGCCATCAGGCCGAGTGGCTTGAGGACGAATCCGACCTGAAGCTTGCGGAGAAGGGCCGGCGCACCGGCGTGACGTTTGCCGAGGCGCTCGATGCCACGCTGATCGCGGCGACGAAGAAGAGCGCTGGCGGCCAGAACTACTTCTACATCGGCGACACCAAGGACAAGGGTCGCGAATTCATCGGCTACGTCGCACATTTCTCCCGAGTGATCGCCGGTGAGCTGGGCAAGATCGAAGAGTTCATGTTCGACGACGGCGTCAACCCGGACGGAACGCCCAAGAAGATTCCCGCCTTCCGGGTTCCGTTCGCTAGCGGGCGTCGGGTCGAGGCGTTGTCCTCCCGACCGGAGAATATTCGCGGTCTGCAGGGTACGGTTGGCATCGACGAGGCAGCCTATCATCAGGACGTCCGTGAGGTGATCGACGCTGTGAACGCGCTGCTGATCTGGGGCGGCAAGGTCCGCGTGATCTCGACCCACAAGGGCGTCTTGAACCCGTTCAATGGATTGATCCGCGAGGCTAAGGCCGGGAAGGTGCCGTTCTCGTGCCACTTCATTCCCTTCGCCAAAGCCGTGGCCAACGGGCTCTTCCGGCGTGTTTGCGCCATTACCGGGAAGACTTGGTCTGCGGAGGCCGAAGCGGCCTGGGAGAAGAAAATCCGCGGTTCCTATGGTGTGCGCATCGCCGCCATGCGTCAGGAGCTCGATGCAATCCCGGCCGAAGCGGAAGGAGCGGCGCTTTCCCGCGTCCAGATCGAGGCGCGGATGCAGGCCGGTATTCCTGTCGTGGTCTGGCATTGCAATGACGATTTCAAAAGCGCGCCGGAACATATGCGCAAGGCGGCAGCGCTCGATTTCTGCAAGCGCGAACTCATGCCGCTCCTGGATCAGCTCGACGCGCATCGGCCGCATTATTTCGGCGAGGACTTCGCGCGCATCGGCGACGCCACGGTCATTCTTCCGGCCGAGCTCGGTCGCGATATGGTCCGCCGCGTCGTGTTCCAGCTTGAGCTGCGCAACGTCCCGTTCGAACAGCAGCGCGAGATACTGTTCTATGTCGCGGACCGCCTGCCTCGTTTCTCGGGCGGCGCGCTGGATGCCAATGGCAACGGCGCGTACCTCGCCGAAGTCGCCCAGCAGCGCTATGGCGAGCATCGCATTGTCGAAGTGAAGGCGACGCCCGAATGGTATCGCAAAAACTCGACGGCCTATGTCGAGGCCTTCGGCGACGGGACCATCGTGCTGCCGCTGCACGCTGACACGATCAGCGACCATCAGGCGCTCCAATACGTGAATGGCGTGATCAAGGTGCCGGATGATCACCGCTTCAAAGGTGAAGACGGCTTCGAGCGCCATGGCGACAGCGCGATCGCCGGCGTGATGCTCTGGCACGCATCAAATCTCGCTCCTGTCGAGTACGCCTACACCCCGGTCTCCGCCCTCGATGGCGGGTCGGAAAGCATCTTCGCCGAAGACACCGGAGGCCGAGCCCTATGGTAGCCCGCATCCTCGGGCCGGACGGCCAGCCTGTCTCCTCGTCCGACCTCTCGAAAGAAGTCGCCACCCCGACAGTTATGGGCGTGCGCCAAACCGCGGCCGATGCGGTCGCCTCGGGGATGACGCCGGAGCGCCTGGCCGACGTGCTGCGGCGTGCGGCGATGGGCCATGCGCGCGACTATCTCACCCTCGCGGAAGAGATGGAGGAGCGCTACCTGCACTATGCCAGCCAGGTGCAGACCCGCCGCCTTGCCGTCGAGGGCGTGACGCCGACCGTGGAATCTCCCAAGGGCTACCCGACCGCCATCGTCGATGCCGTCCATGCCCTGATCGATACGCCCGAGCTGCTCGACGCGATCGGCGCGCTCACGGACGGCATCGCCAAGGGCTACGCCGTCGTCGAGCCGATATGGGAGTACCAGGACAAGCTGCTGCGCCCGGTCGAGCTCAAATGGCGCGACCCGCGCTATTTTCAGTTCGAGCGGATCGGCCTCACCGAGCTGCGCCTCGCCAGCGACAGCAGCCTGGACGGCGTGCCGATCACAAAGCCGACCTTCATCGTCCACATGCCGCGCTCGAAAACCGGCATTCCGCTGCGGCGTGGCTTCGCCAGGGCGGCGACCTGGGCATTCATGCTCCAGAACTTCGCGTTGAAGGACTGGGCGGCCTTTGCCGAGATCTATGGCGTTCCCCTGCGGCTCGGCCGCTACCATGCCGGCGCCAGCGAGACAGACAAGAAAGCGCTGCTGCGCGCGGTGCGCAACCTCGCCAACGACGCCGCCGCCATCATCCCGATCGGCATGGAGCTGGAGCTCATCGAGGCGGATGGCTCCAAGGGCGAAGCGGTGTTCGGCGGCCTGCTCGACTATCTCGACAAGCAGGTGTCGAAGCTGGTCGTCGGCCAGACCATGACGTCCGACGACGGATCGAGCCAGGCGCAGGCGAAGGTGCACGACAAGGTGCGCCTCGACATCACCCAGGCCGATTGCCGCCAGCTCGCCACCACGCTCAACCGCGACCTGATCCCGTGGTTCGTGGCGATGAACTTCGGGCCGCAGTCGGCCTATCCCAAGCTCTCGCTGCCGGTCCCCGAACCCGAGGACGTGAAGGAGCTGACCGAGGCGGTGGCGCGGCTGGTGCCGCTCGGGCTGAAGGTCGGCCAAAAGGAGATGCGCGAGAAGATCGGCCTGTCCGAGCCGGCCGAGGATGACGAGCTGCTGACGCCGCCGGCGGCGCGCCCGGCGCCGGAGGATGGCGAGGAAGAGGACGAGGACGAGGACGAGGACGAGGACGAGGATAAGGGCCCCCCGCCACCGAAGCGCCCAGGCAAGCCGGCCCGGCTCTCGGCACATCATGGCGGGTGCCGGTGCCCGAGCTGCGCCACCGCACCGGCCGGCCTCGCGGCAGAACCCGGCTACGGCCCGACCGAGATCGACAGCGAGGCCGAGCTCGACGGCTTCCTGGTCGAGGCGCTCGCGGATTGGGAGGCGGATGCCGATCCGCTGCTTGCCCCGCTACGCGAGGCGCTAGCGGCCGCCACTTCCTACGACGAGCTCGAAGCCATGCTGCCGGAGATCGCGGCGAAGGTCGACGGCTCGAAGATCGCCATGAAGCTGGCCGTCGCGATGGCGAAGGCGCGCGGACTTGGCGATGCGAGGGATTAGCGCCGCGGCGCGGTCGTTCTTCGCGCACCTGGTCTCACTCGCCGGCAAGGTGGCGGATGCGTTCCCGACGCCGCCCGAGGTGTTGGACTATTTCCGGGACAAGAAGCTCCAGCCGCGTTTCTCCTGGCTGGATGTCTGGGGCGAGGAGCACGCGCACGGCTTCACCGTCGCCGGCGTCCTGGAGGAGCGCGTGCTGGCCGAGTTCAAGGCCGCCCATGACAAGGCGCTTACCGGCGGCACCGGCTTCGACAAGTTCAAGGCGGACATGGAAAACCGGCTGAAGCCGCTCGGCTGGTGGGGTGCGCGCGACGTCGTCGACCCCGAAACCGGCAAGGTCAAGACAGTCGACTTCACCCGCCCGCGCCGGCTTGAGGTCACGTTCTGGTCGAACATCCGCGCCGCACGTGCCGCGGGCCAGTGGGACCGTATCCAGCGCACCAAGCGCGCGCTCCCGTACCTCCTCTATGTCCGCACCACGGCGAACGATCCGCGCCTGGAGCATCTCGCCTGGGCCGGCATCATCCTGCCTGTCGATCATCCGTTCTGGCGGACCCATTTTCCGCCCAACGGCTGGATGTGCAAATGCGCGGTGCGCCAGATCTCGGCCGCGCAGGCCGAGCGACTGCTCGGCCGGTCGCCGGAGGATGGCGGCGTCATCTATCGCGACACCCCGCCGGAAGAGCGCTTGAAGACCTTCATCAACAAGCGCACCGGCGTACGCACGCAGGTGCCGGAAGGGATCGATCCAGGCTGGCACACCAATCCGGGCGTCGGTCGGTCGCACACGCTGGGGCGCATTCTCGCGGACCAGCTCGACGACACGTCGGCCGATCGCGCCCGCCCGCGCATCCAGCGCCTGATCGAGAGCGAGGGGTTCCGTTCGGGGCTCTGGCGAGCCCAGCGGCTGGGCGCCGAGCGGCTAGCGTTGGAAAAAGCCGGCCTAACCCGAGCGCAGATCGATGTGGAACTGCCGTGGCAGCATGCCCCGATGCCCGTCGCCAGCCTGACGCCGGATCTCGCCAAGGATCTCGGTGTCGCGCGGTCCACGGTCACGGCGACCGACGCGGCACTCGGGCATGCGCCGGCGCACCACTATCCCGACTGGATATGGTCGCGTGTACAGGAGATGATCGACACTGGTGAAATCTGGCGCGGTGCGGATGGACGCGTAATCGTGCTGGAGGAGCTCGACGGGCGGCTGTTTTTTATCGTGCTGCGACCGGTGCCGGGTGGGCGTCTCGGCATTTCCACCATGTTCCAGCATAGCAAAGGACGCCAGAGCGGATATGTCACCAAGGAGCTTCGCGGACTGACCAGGGTGAGGTAAATGCGGGGGGAGGTCGTCAACCCTCCTGGCGAGCACGCATGCTGACCGGGACTGTCCCCGCCTGTTCATCATAGCTCGCGTGCATCAGCGGAGCAACATCGGCCCGACATTTCCATATTTGCCCGCTCAGCCGTACTACTGCCTGCCGACCTGCCTTCGGTGCCAAGCGGAACAAACGCCCGCACACGGCTTTCAAATGGCCTTCAAATTTGATCCTGTGCGCGTAGGGTAGACCGCATCCGCTTCGCGCCCACGGCTCGGGCGCCCGCTATCGGCTGGTGACAGCTGTCACCAGCGCAGCGCGAGGGCGACGCATCTAGCGTTGCCCCATGTCGCAACATCACCTCGCCCTCCTTGCATCCGCTACCGAGCTCGCCACCGGCGTCATTGCCGGCGAGCTCGCCGCGCTCGCCGCCGACGCCGCCGCTCCCGACTGGATCAAGGTCGCGCCGGCCGGCCGTGTCGAAACCCGCGACGGCCGCTCTTTCGCCTTCGACGCGGCTGCGCTTGTCGCGCGGTTCAAGGCGGACGCCATCTCGATCCCGGTCGACCTCGATCACAGCGTCGCACTCCGCGCGCTCGTCGGTGAGGCCGGCACCGTCGCGGGCTGGGCGGCGGAACTCCAGGCGCGCGCCGACGGTCTCTATGCCCGCGTCGAATGGCTGGAGCCCGGCAAGTCCGCGCTCGCCGCGCGCACCCATCGCTACGTCTCGCCGACCTTCCATCATGACGAGGCCGGCAATGCGACCTGGCTGCATTCGGTCGCCCTCGTTCCGGCCCCCGCCCTTGCCATGCCCGCCGTCGCCTCGGCGGCTCCCCAGAAGGATCAGCCCATGCTGAAGAATGTCGCCGCGGCGCTCGGTATTGCCGAGAGCGCCGACGAGGCCGCGTGCCTCACGGCCATCGGTACTCTGAAGACCGGAACGGTTTCCAAGGCGCTTTACGACCAGGCGGTGACCAATCTCGCCGCCGTCACTGCGCAGAAGGATGCCGCCGAGACCAAGCTCGCCACACTGGCCGCCGAGGGTCACCAGAAGCAGGTCAACGAGCTGCTCGACGGCGCCCTGAAGGCCAAGAAGATCATTCCGGCCCAGCGCGAGGAATACGCCAAGCTCTGCGCGACCGCCGATGGCCTCAAGCAGGTGAGCGATCTTCTGGAGAAGACCCCCGCCAATCTCCAGGCCTCCGGCCTCGATGATCGCGCGCCGGAGACCGGCGGCGACCAGGAGACCCCGGTCGCGCTCGCCGCCCGCGCCACCGCCTACCGCACCAAGATGGCGGCGGGCGGTGTCCACATCTCGGCCGCCGATGCGGTCATCGCCGTCAAGGGAGGCGCGAAGTGACCCCGACCTTCATCAAGTCCCACCTCGCCGCGGCGGCGATCGCGCCCTACCGCATCCTCAAGCTGGACGCTACCGGCGTCTCCCAGGCCGCGGCCGCCACAGCTGACATCGTCGGCGTGTCCGATTCCATGGGCGCCGACGCCGGCAAGATGGCGGATGTGATCCAGGGCGGCTGGGCCGAGGTCGAGTATGGCGGCAACGTCGTCGCCGGCAAGCCGCTCACCGCCGACGCCCAGGGCCGCGCGATCCAGGCCACGGCCGGCGCCGGCGTGCGCATCATCGGCTTCGCCCAGGCCGGCGGCGCGCTCGGCGACATCGGCGCCGTGCTGTTCGCTCCCGGCTATTTCTCCGCCTGACGGCGGCTCACCCGACACCTGACAGAGGTTCTCCATGGCCCGCCGTCCCTTCACCGTCGACCCGGTTCTCACCGCGGTGGCGATCGCCTACCGCAACCCCGCTCACACGCTGATCGCCGACGAGGTGCTGCCGCGCCAGGATGTCGGGCAGGAGCGTTTCAGCTGGACGGAATACCCGCTCGCCGAGGGCTTCACCGTTCCCGACAGCCGCGTCGGCCGCAAGGGTCAGGTCAATCAGGTCGAGTTCAGCGGCACCGAAAAGACCTCCGAAGTCGAGGACTTCGGCCTCGACGCTCCCGTAGTCAATTCCGACGTGACGGCCGCCGCGGCTGCGCGGGCGCGCGGGCTCTCCACCTATGACCCGGAGGCGCGGGCGGTCGAGGGGCTCACCAATCTCGTCACTCTCGGCCGCGAGGTCCGCGTGGCGGCCGTGGTGCAGGACCCGGCGAACTATGCGGCGACCCGTCGTGTCACCCTTGCCGGCACCGACCAGCTCAGCGACTTCGACGATTCCGATCCGATCGAGACGATCCAGGAGGCGATCGACGGCACGCTGATCTATCGGCCGAACACCTGCATCATGGGTCAGCCGGTCTGGTCGGTATTGCGCCGGCACCCGGTGCTCATCAACGCGGTGAAGGGCAACCTGACCAATAAGGGTCTCATCAGCCGTGAGCAGTTCTGCGAGCTGTTCGAGATCCAGCGCCTGCTGGTCGGCGAAGCCTTCGTGAACGTCGCGAAGAAGGGCCAGAACGTCAATCTCGCGCGGGTCTGGGGCAAGAACATCGCCCTGCACTACATCGATCCCTCGGCGACCCCGGATCAGGGCCTCACCTGGGGCATGAGCGCCCAGTTCGGCACGAAGATCGCGGGCCGCATTGAGGATCCCGACCTCGGCCTTGAAGGCGGATACCGCGTTCGTTCCGGCGAGCGGCTGAAGGAGCTGGTGATCGCCAAGGATGTCGGCTTCCTGATCCAGAACGCGGTCGCGTAAAGCCATGGCAAAGCGCGCGACCAAGGCCACGGCGGGGGCTGAAAAGCCCGCCGGTACCGATAACCCCGAGAGCAAAACCGGACCGGCGGACGAGACTTTGTCGTCCGCCGGTCGGGGTGAGAGCTCCGAGGGGAATTCCGAGGAGGCCAAGCCCGTCGACAAGGTCGACGGCGAGGCCGCCCAGGCGCTGGGCAGGAAGCCGCCGGCGGACGTTGCGGAGGTCGCATCCGCCCCCGAGCGCCGGCTTTTCATCGCCGCCTCGCTCATCAAGCGCGACGGCCAGCGCTTCGCGCCCTTCGACACCATGACGCTCACTGAGGACGAGCACGCGCCGCTGTTTCGAGCGGGAGCGGTTGCCGTTCCGTGGGAGGCCGGCGGCCGCGCCGTCGAGCCCTGATCCCCTCTCCGCGCGCCGTCGCGACAGCGTCGCGCGGCGGGATGGTCCGGCACCATGCGTCCTCGCCGCATGCGGACCCGCGACGGGGGCGGTTCGCCGCCCCCGTCCTCCTCAAGCCCGCTGGAGCACCCATGACGACGCACAAATCCCTGCCTGTCCACGGCTACCGTCCCCAGGGCGGAGAGGCCGTTCGCCTGGTCAATGAGCACAAGCAGATGGAGGAGGTGCTGCTGCGCCGCCTCGACGAGCTCGCCGCCCGGTCCGATATCGACAAGCGCTGGCTCGCGATCGGCCGCACCGCCATCGAGCAGGGCTTCATGGCCGTCAACCGCGCGGTGTTCCAGCCGGAACGTGTCAGCCTGCCGGGCGACGCGCCGGTCGATAACCTCGACGTGTGACGCGCCATGTTCGCCACGCTCGCCGACGTGCTCGCCCGCTACCCGAACGAGGCAACCATCCTCGCGGCGGACGAGACGACGCGCGAGCGCGACGATGCGCGCATCGAGGCGGCGCTCACCGACGCCGCGGCCGAGATCCGCGTCATCCTGTTCGCCCGCTACACCCGCGCCGATCTCGACCGGATCGACGATGACAGCCGCGAGGCGCTGCGGATCTACGCCATCGACATCGCTCTGTACCGGGTCGCGCTGGCTTTCGGCCGTGGCAACGATCGGGTGAAGGATCGCTACGACATCGCCATCAAGCGGCTGGAGGCCATCGGCGCCGGCAAGGCGTCGCTGTCCTTTGACGGGCCGGGCGGCGGTGGTGCGGGCGGCGGCGGCTCGGCGCTGGACCCGTCCTCGGTCGGGCCGGCCGAGGCGATCGTGGAGGCGCCGGAGCGCCTGTTTACCCGTGAACGACTGAGGGGGCTGTAATGTCGGGCATCTCCATAGTCGTCGAGATCGACGGTGTGCTGCCGGTGGATATGCTGGAGCGGCTCGCCGGCGCCGACACCACGCCGCTCATGACCGACATCGGTGCCGTGCTGGAATCCTCCATGCGCGAGCGCGTCGAGGACACCAAGACTGGGCCGGACGGCACGCCCTGGGCGCCCAACCGCGCCGGCACGTCCACCCTGCTGGAGACCGGCCGGCATCTGCGCGACAGCTTCGCTTTCATCGCGAGCCAGGACCAGGTGCTCGCCGGTGCCTCCTGGGAATACGCGCACGTCCACCAGGACGGCGCAGTGATCAAGGCCAAGGATGGCGGCCGGCTCTCCTTCCTCATGGGCGGCAAGCGGGTTTTCGCGAAGAAGGTCACGATCCCGGCTCGCCCGTTCGCCGGCATCTCCACCGATGATGAAAGCGAGATCCAGCGCGTCACCCGCGAGTGGTTGCAGAGCCACATTTCCGGGCTTGGGGAGGGGTTGCAATGATCGCGCCCCGCACCCTTGCGCAGCGCCTGGAAGGCGCGCGCCTCGCCGCCCTGGCGCCGGCCATCGTCGCCACCCTGAAGCCGCTTTACCCCGGCGTGACGGTGAAGGAGCTTCCGGGCCGGATCGACATCTCAGACATCCTCGCCGGCGATGTCTATGCCGCGCCCATGATCGGCATCTGCCTGACGCGCATCCGCCAGCCGATCAGCGTCGATGGTTCCTTCGAGCTGCCCACCGACATCACCGCCATCATCGTCACCGAAGACCAGGCGATCGGCAGCAAGGCGGTCGAGCGGGCGGAGCTGGCCTATGCCATTGGCCTCGGGCTGTTCGAGGTGCTGGTCGACCTCGATGTCGCGCGCTGGGGGCTCGCCTCGATCACGTCGCCGACGGATGCGGAGATGCGGCCGCTGGTCACCGCGAAGTCGTACACGGCCGGCACCGCCTATTACGCGCTGACATGGCGCCAGAGCCTGATCGGCTTCGGCGAGGATCCGCTGGCGCGCCCGCCGGTCGAGACCGTGGAAACGGTTCTGGATGGCGAAGCCGTCGCCTTGCCGGCCGACCTGTCGGGGTGGCCGGTATGAGCGCACAGAGCGATTTCCGTCTTCGCCAGCTGGAAAAGCGCCTGCTGCGCAATGAGCGCCAGCTGGTCGACGCGCACCAGCGCATCGCGCGTACCTTTCTGCCGGGCAAGGTCGCCCAGGTGCGCAAGGCCGGCGAAGACTGGCAGGTGCGCTTGGAGCTCGGCCGCAACCCGGAAAACGGCGTCGCGATCCTGTCGCCCTGGGTGCCGGTGCAGCCGGTCAGCGCCGGCGGGCTCAAGGTCAAGGTGAAGCCCACCATCGGCGAGCGCTTCGGACTGCTGTCGCCGTCCGGCACGGTAGGCTCCGGCTCCTGGTCGATCCGCGGCCCGTTCGACAATGACCACCCCGCGCCGGCTGGCGACGAGGACGTGGTGCTGGAGCGCGGCCGGACCCGCCTCGCCATTCGCGAAGGCATGGTGCTGGTCACCACCGGCGACGCCACGATCGAGATCTCGGGCGACGAGGTCCGCGTCAATGGCAAGGCGATCAGGTTCGGCAGCGAGAGCCTCTCCCACAACGATCACAACATCGGCTCGACGCATCGTCATCCGGGCGTCGAGCCCGGTGGCGCCTTCACGCTTCCCCCCCCACCCCTGGAGCTCTGACATGGAAAAGAAGCCCTACCGCATCGCCACGGAGCGCCCGATCGCCGGCCGCATGCGCAAGGTTGATGAGGTCGTGAACCTGACCGCTCGCGAGTACGCGGCCGAGATCGGCTGGGGCGGGCTGGAACCCGTCGAGCCGGAAAAGCCGGCGAAGAAGGCCGCGAAGGCCGCCGAGCTTTGAAGGGCGCTTGAAATGGCTCTCACCACGCGGACGGGAATGGATCGGAGCACCGGGCGGCTGCTGCGCGGGCGCGCGCATGCCGAGCAGTCGGTACGCGATATCCTGGCGACGCGGAAGAACCAGCGGGTGATGCGCCTCGACTATGGCTCGGACCTCGACTCGCTGCGCGGCGAGAACCTGACCGCGGCGAACGTGCTGAAAGCCTATGCCGAGCTCGTCCAGGCCGTGCACAGCCAGGAACCGGGCGTGCGGATCGGGCGGATGGAGCCGAACTACCTGTCGGGCCGCGAAGGCGCGGCCGGATTCCTGCTGCTCTACAGCTTCTATCCCTATGGCCATCTCGGCGATTTCTCGGTGGTGGAGCTCGTCTCCATGCAGCTGCCGACATCGGTCCTGGTACGGACGGGAGCCGCGTCATGACGGATGGCGTCACTCTCGCCGCGCTGGACGGACTGCCGCCGGCGGCCGTCATCGAGGAGCTGGATTTTGAGGCGAGCGTGGCCCGCAAGGTCGCGCGCTTCCAGGACCTGTGGGAAGCCCGGCGCCTACTCGACCCGAGCCTGCCGGCCATCGACACGCTGCACCTGCCGAGCGATCCGGGCCGCAAACTCATGGAGGAGGGTGCCTACGACACGATGGATCTGCGGGCGCGGATCAACGACGCGGCGCGCTCGAACCTGCTGTTCTACGCGCAGGGCTCGGACATCGACCAGCTCGTCGTGTTCCACGACGTGGTGCGGCTGGCGCTCGAAGACGACGATCAGGTGAAGAGCCGGACCGTCCTCGCCATTGCGGGGCGCTCGCCCGGCGGACCGAAGGAGCGTTACGAGGCAGTGGCGCGCTCCACCAGCGCTCGGGTGCGCCACGTCTCGGCCTACCGCATCGGCCGCGACCCGACCATCAACATGGCGGTGTATTCGACCGACGCTGATGGCGTCGCCGATCCCGATCTGCTCGCCGCGGTTCGCGCCAGGCTGGAGGCGCCGGGCGTCGCGCTGTTCAACGACGTGTTCAACGTGCGCGGTGCCGTGCGCTATGTCGTCGATATCGCCCTCGATGTCTGGCTACTGCCCGACGCCCCGCTCTCGATCCTCGACGAGATCCCGGCCGCGCTCCGGCGCGCCTAGGCCGCCGAGACCAACATGGGCTTCGATCTGGTCGCCGAGTGGGTCCAGGCGCGGGCCATGATTTACGGAGTGAAGCGCGCGCGACTGACCAGCGCCGAGCGTGCGGTTGAGCCTTTCGAGGCCATCGCCCTGGGCTCCATCGTCCCGAACTATCGCGGGAGGGCCTATTGACCCGCGACGCCGGCGCCCTGCTGCCCACCAGCGCCTCGCTCTATGAGCGCACCCTTGCGCGCGCGATCGATCCCAGCGACGAGCTGGGGCCGGTCATCGACGCGATGCACGGCCTCAAGATCAACAATCCGCCGGCCTCGTTTCTCCCTTACATCGTGTGGGAATATGGCCTCGGCATGCTCACGCCGTTCGTCACCAACGTCTATGAGCTCATAGAGGCCGGGGTCGATTGGGAGCGTGAGCGCGGGACGCCGACCGCCGCCGATCGGGCGCTGGGGTGGCTCGGCTACACCGCGACCTATGAATATGCGCCGCCGCGCCGGCGCTGGTGGAACATGGTCCAGCTGGAGCTGGACCGACTGCCGGACGACGAAGCGGATCTGCCGCGCGTCAACGGGTTGATGGACCTGTCGATCCCGTTCCGCTCGGACTTCTGGCGCGGCTATCACGGCTACGACGTCCGCGCGGCCGAGGCCGGTTACTCGCCGGCCAGCGCGTGCCTTGCGTCCGATGACAGCGGCATCCGCGTCACCGGCGGCAAAGCCAAATGGTCCTTCGGCCGCGAGGTCGAGATCACCCACGACGTAACGGCCGAGGATCTGGCGCGGCTCGGGATCGACGATCCTTACGCCATCACGATCGACGGCGAGCCGCTGTTCATCGGCGAGGATGTGTTTCGTGCCTTCGGCGGACGGCGCCAGTGGCGCGGTAAGTGGACGGCGTTGCCCTGGCGGGCGCCGGCGACCTATGCGGCGTCGGTGCTCATGGCCCAGTCCGCCGGCACCGGGCCGGCCTGGGCGGTGTTCCTCGACGACGGCGGCGAGGTTCTGTTCTGCCGCCGCTGCCGGGTCCGGCGCATCGTCACGCCGGCGATCGACGGACCCTATGCGTGCGCAGGAGGGCGCTACGCGCCCGGCGTCGGCGTCCATCTCTACCTTGAGGCGCTAACCGACTTCGACGAGGCGCCCGGCACGGTGGCGACCAGCGTCGGCTTCATCCTGTCGGCCGAGCCGCTCGCCGGCCATCCGCGCGGCGCGGCCCATCTGCCGCCCGATGGTCTGGCCGACACTTCGGCGCTCATCGCCGAGACCCCCATCCATATCGAATTCGGGCGGACCGTGCGTGAGCGCGTCGCCTGCCTGTTGAGGTTCTGACAATGGCCTTCGAGCACCCGTCCAATCTGCCCGGCGCCTATGACCGCCATGGACATGCCGGGATGGACTTTGCGTCGGTCGTGTTCCGCGAGGCGCGATTCCTGACTGGTGCCGATCACAACGAGGCGCAGTCCATCCTGCGCAGCCGCGCGCGGCGCCTTGGCGACATGGTGGCGCGCGACGGCGACCGCACGGCCGGCGCCGCGGTGGCCGTCGACGTGGAAGCGAAACGCATCACGTTGGCCGCCGGGATGATCTATGCGGTCGGCGACGTCCGCGCGGTGGCGGAGCGCATCATCGAGGTCGACAGCCTCGACGGCGACATCTCGATCGGCATCCGCATCCACACGACCTATCCCACCGACGATGATGTGCCGGAGCTGCGCGGGCTGGAGCCCGGCACGCTTGCCGAAGGCGAGCCCGCCGCCGCGCGCGAAGTGCAGACCGTCACCTGGTCGCTGCTCACGCTCGACGAGCCCGGCGACTACTACCAAGTCTATCTGTGCCGTGGCGGCACGGTGCTCGACCAGACCGCGCCGAGCAACCTCAGCCAGATCAACCAGCAGATCGCGGCCTATGACCGTGGCGCGACCGGCGGCAACTATGTGGTGCGCGGCTGCGCGGTGAGCGCGATCGGCCAGGTCGGCGCCACCATGCAGTTCAGCATCGCCGAGGGCGAGGCCAACATCTACGGCTACAAGCGCACGCGCGGCTCGGCCCTGCGCTACGCCGAGCCGTTGGCGTGGGATTCGGTTGTCGTCGCGGCTGAGCCGCATACTTTCGACGACGCCGGTTCGGGTTCGGCCACCATCGCGCTGAACAACGGCCCGATCGACACTGTCTCCTCGATCCTGGTCACCAAGCAGGTCACGGAGACGCTGACGCGCGGCACACCGGCCAACACCGCCGACCCGCTCGGCCAGTCCGGCGCCACCACCATCGTCTCGGTGTCGCAGGGCGGCTCGCCGATCGCGTCGGGCTGGGTGCTCTCCGGCAACGCGGTGAACTGGGCTGGCGCGGGGCCCGAGCCGGCGGTGGGCTCCAGCTATCAGGTGACCTATCGCTATCTCGACGCCGTGCTGCCGAGCACGATGACCGCCGACACCGTGACGGTGGCCGGCGGCGTCACCGGCTCGCAGGTCATCGTCGGCTACAGCTACAAGCTGCCGCGCATCGACCGCATCTGCCTCAACCAGTTCGGCGAGGTGGTGTATCTGCGCGGGGTCTCCAAGCGCCGGCCGCGCCCGCCCATCGAGCCCGAGACCCTGCTGGGCCTCGCGGACGTCTACAACGACTGGCGCGGCACGCCGGCGATCGACAACAACGCGATCAATGCGGCGCACTTCGCGCAGTTCTGGCGGCTGTGGCGCTCGCATATCGACCTTCAGGATCTGGTCGCGCTGGAGCGCCTCAAGAGCGACATCGATGCGCGTGAGCCCGTCGCCAAGCGAGGCATGTTCGTCGACCCTTTGATCGACGACACCTATCGCGATGCCGGCGAGCCGCAGACGGCCGCGGTGTTCGGCGGCTCGATCCAGCTCGCCATCGACATCACGTTGCACCCGATCAGCATGACCGGGCCGGTGATGCTGGATTACGTGCCCGAGCTCGCGATCTCACAGCCGATCTACACCGCCTGCGAGAAGATCAACCCCTATGCGGTGTTCGCACCGCTGCCCGCCATCCTGTCGGTAGAGCCGAACGTCGACTTCTGGACCGAGACACGCACCGACTGGACTTCGCCTGAGACGCGCTCGATCGCCGGCGACAGCGACCGCACCACCGTCACCGATGAGCTGCTCGGCCGCCGCACCGAGGATCTCCAGTTCCTGCGCCAGATCACGGTCGCCTTTACCATCCGCGGCTTCGGCCCCGGCGAGACGCTGGAGGCTCTCGTGTTCGACGGCCTGGTGCTGACACCGCCGGGCCTCGTCGCGGATGCCAGCGGCGTTGTCACCGGCTCCTTCGTGATCCCGGCCAATGTCGTCGCCGGCTCGAAGGACGTGATTGTCGTCGGCGGCTCGGGCGCCACGGCCTGGTGCGAATTCGTCGGACAGGGCGAAATCGACATCACCACCATGCGCCGCGTCACCACCATCGAGACCGCGCCGCCGGTCGTGGTAGCGACGCCGGCGCCGGTGCCGGACACCCCGGCCGCCGAGGAGACCCTGCCACAGAACATCGTGCGCGCGGTGCGTGAGCGCCGGACCCAGCGCGATCGGGTGAAGGGTGATCCGCAGGCGCAGTCATTCGTGCTGGACGAGGCCCGCCATATCCTCGGCGTCACGTTCAGGATGTGCGCGATCGGCGACCGGGCCAACGGCCTGATGGTCGACCTGGTCACCATGGACAATGGCGACCCGACCACGGATGCGCAGGCGTCCGTCGCAATCCCCATGACCGGCGTCGACGCTGGCGAATTGGTCTCAGCGGCCTGGAAAATGCCGATTTTCACGCGCGGCGATGACTGGCGCGCCTTTGTCATCAAGACCGATGACAACGAGCATTCGATCAGCGTGGCCAATCTCGGCGAGTTCGACGCGGTCAATCAGCGCTGGGTCAGCGCCAACCCCTACACGATCGGCAACCGCCACAGCTCCAGCAACGCGGTGAGTTGGGACCATCACAATGGGTCGGACATCACCTTCAACCTCTTCGTCGCCCGCTTCACTGCGCCCACGAGGACGGTGGTGCTCGGCACGGTGGACCTGCTCGACTGCTCGGACCTTCAGATCCGCGCGACGGTGGAGATCCCGACCGCGGAATGCGCGCTCTGGTTCGAGGTGGTGCGCGCCGGCGGCGCGGTCATCCAGCTCCAGCCGCACGAGACCCACGAGTTCACCGAGTACGTCACCGAGACGGTGACCATCCGGGCCGTGCTGCGCGGGTCGGAGAAGGTCTCGCCGACGCTCTATCCGGGCGTCACGGTCGCCGCCGGCAAGCTGCGCGCGAGCGGGACCTATGTCACTCGGGCCATGGAGCTCGGGACCGCGATCCGCCACACCACGCGCATCAAGACGCTGCTGCCGGCGGGCTCGGCCGTCACGGTCCAGATCGACAAGACGGACGGCATCTGGGCCGCACTCCCGGTCGGCACGGACGAGGTGCTGCCGACCGGCTGGCGCGAGCGCTCCTACACCGTCGATCCCATCACGGCCTTTGAAGGCCGCATCAAGCTCACGCTCACCGGCACCCCGGCCGCGCGTCCCGCGCTGTCGGACCTGCGCTGTGTGATGATCTGAGGAGGCGACCATGGTCATCGACAATCGGACGCCGAACCAGAACCTGCCGTTGCCCCACCCGGACAATGATCTTGAGGTGGATGCGCCGCGCCTGGTTGAGGCGCTCACCCTCATCGACAGCTGGCTGGCCGCTCTGCTGGCGGCGGTTGCCGGCCGGGCGCTGCTCTCGCATCAGCACCCGATGGACCAGATTTCGGGTCTCGTCGCGGCGCTGGCCGGCAAGGCCGCCGACGATCACGCTCACGCGCTCGATGACCTGACCGATGTCGACACCGGCACGCCGGCCAACGGCCAGGTCCTGAAGCGCGTCGGCACCACATGGCAGGCCGCACGCATCCTGTTGGGCGATGTCGAGGGCTGGCAGGATACCGTCACGGCGCTGATCGGCGAGCGGGTCGCCAGCCTGGTCGCCGGCGCGCCCGGCGCCATGGATACGCTGGACGAGCTCGCAGCAGCCCTGGGTGATGACCCGAACTTCGCGACCACGATCGCCACAGCTCTGGCGAACAGGTTGCGGATCGACGCTACGCAGACCTTGACGACCGCGCAGCGGACACAGGCGCAGACGAACCTCGGCTTCTCGGCCTTTATGCGTCAGTTTTTGGATGACACCGACAGCGCGGTGGCGCGCACCACGCTAGGCGCGCAGCAAGAACTGGGGTTTACGCCGGTCCAGCAGGGCGGCGGGGCGGCGCAGTCGGGCAACAAGCTGTATTTCGGGTGGCACGGCGCGGCCGGCGTGGTGCGGATCCAGGTCGACACGTCCGATCTCGGCCCCATCGCCATGCAGCCCTGGGTGAGCTCGAATTACCCGTCCTTCACCTGGGTGAGCTCCAACCTCGCCACCTTTAGCTGGGTGAGCTCGAATTACGCGACCATCGGTCAGGTCAACGCGGCCAACTCGGCGGCGGCGACGGCACAGGCGGCGGCCAATGATCGCGTGCATCGGGTGGCGCATGGCGATTATGCCGAGCATGGCGTTGGCATCCTTTCTTGGACCCAAGCGCCTTCGGGCAAGTATCTGTGCGGCGTCTACGCGCTGAACGACTGGCGTATCAGCTCGATCGCTTCGCGGCGTCTGTACCAATACATCCCGGCCCTTGGCGGCTGGCAGTGGATTTCGGAGATTTAGACATGAGCGTCACCGCCATACACCGCGGCGAATATGAGCGCTATCAGCCCGACGTCTCCGCTCTGCCTGCGGCGATTCGTGAGATGGCCTCGAAGGTCGTCTTCATGCGCCGAAAGGGCGACGGTATCGACTTCAACGATCTTCGATCGGAGTTCATCTTCGACGACACGGTATCGGTCGCGGCCGAGCTCGATGGCGACAACTACCAGATCGTCAGCGCCTCGGGCGGCGGCATGCCGGCCTATGTCGATGGGCTGCACCTGTTCACCGTCCACGGCTGGGCCGGCCCGGTCGAACTGCTGGTGCGCCAGTACATCGATGGCGCCACGCTTGAGGTTCTGCCGCTGCCGGCGGTGGCGACGGTGCCGGACCGCATCTCGCGCCGGCAGTTCTTCCTGCAGCTGGCCATCGACGACCTCACCGAGGCCGTAACGGACTGGGTCGAAACGCAGCCTGCCCTGGTTCAGATCGCGTTCCGCGAATCCGCGACCTTCGAGCGGGCCGACACAATGCTTCAGGCCGGCTTTGCGGGGCTCAGCTTCACGGCCGAGCAGGTCGACGCCTTCTTCACCACAGCCGCCCAGCTCTGAGGTTCCAGATGGCAATCGATCTCCTCAATCCGGGCGACCGCGTCGACGATGTCAGGGAAGCGCTGGCCGAATATATCGGCTTGCAGAGCTGGACGCCTGTCTTTCAGACGGTCGCCGATGGTCAGCGCCAGTTGCTTCAGATCGCCGACTGGGCCGGCGGCGCCGGCCCGAAGCCGGCGGTGGGCATGTATGTCGGCCCGGCAGGCTACGTGACCGAAATGGCCGCGGCGAGTGATTTCCGGGGTCGCGACTTCGAGCTCTCGCCCGAGGGACTCGCGGCCTCCGAGGCGGCGATCGCGGCGGCGGCGAACACCGCAGCCAATCTGGACGGCGGGCCAGTGTTCCTGACCGAGGCCGAGTTGCTCGCCTATGCGCCGGCGGATCGCAAGCCGGCGATCCTCGCGGTCAACAGTGGATCGCGCCGGCGCGGCGTCTATCGCCGCACGGCCGGTGCGTGGCCCGCGACGCCGGAGAGCGACACGCTGCCATCCGTCGATGGCCGGACGGCGCTGCTTGAGACGGCCGTGCAGCCCGAGGCCGAGGTGCCGGGCGTGCTGGTGGCGATCGAGGGCCCCAATGGCGTGGGCACTTTCTTGACGGCACGGGATTCGGACGGCGCTCCGACGCCGGAGGCAACGCAACTGATCGGCCGCGCGCTGCTGGAGCAGCAGATCATCCCGGCCGACGCGGATATCGAGGGTGCCGAGGACATCGGGTTCGCGATCGGCGAGCGCGATCCGGTCACCAACCAGCTGACGGGTCCGGTGTACCCGCACTCGATGCTCGACAAGTCGGGCATGTTCCACCCGGCCGTGGTGCCGTCCATCCGGGAGCGCCTGGGTATCGGTGAGGACTCGACGTCGCTCAAGATCTGGCCCGACGAGACGTGGCGGACCAAGCGTCATGACCGCGCCCCGCTCCACGCGGCCCTTGGCCGCTGGTGCGGGTGGGGATCGAGCACGATGGCGGGGTATCACACCGCGCTCACGACGCTCGCAGCGGAGTTCGACGCGATCTTCTCGGGCTTCGGGCGTGGCGGCTGTCTCAATGCGCAGATCACCGGGCTTGTCGGCACGACACCGTACCAAGTCACCGTACCGGCCGGTGCCATCCCCGGCAGCGGCACGACCTCGATCGCACTCGATCGCGGCTGGGCCTATTCCACGATGCCGACGGCCTGGGCCGGCATTCTCAGGCTGGCGGCGGGTGATGTGCCTGTCACGCTCAGCGGCACCGATGACGCGTACCTGATCCAGTTGACCACGCCGGGGGCGTCTCCGGTCACGACGGGTCCTGGCTGGCACGACTTCATTCCGCTCGCCTACACCGAGAACCGCGCCGATGTCGGGTTCCTGAACGCCGGCAAGAACAACATCAACGACCTGTATCCTCTGGAGGAGTGCCTCCGCGGCAACATCGAGCTCGCGGAGTGGCACTCGCCGATGTTCCCGCGCCTCCTCTGCCTCGGGCATTGCCCGCGCCAGTCCGACGTGCCCGGCGGCGCCGGCCGGGTGCTGATGCTCCAGGTGCGTGACGCCGAGATGGCCTATTTCGGCGATCGGTACATCGACCTCTACACCTATGTGATGGGCGAGCAGATTTGGACGGACACGGGCCTGACCAAGACCGCCGACGACATTGCCGACATCGCCGCTGGCAAGATCGCGCGCCAGTTCTGCCAGGACGATCTGCATCTCACCGGCACGGCGCGCACCGCGATCGTCAACCATCCCATCCGCGACAAGATACTCAGCCTCGGCTGGTATGGAGCCTGATCATGACCCTGCTGCTCTCCACCAAGACACCGATCGCCAACCCGTCTTTCTTCATCCCCAACTTGCGCAAGGGCCTGCTGTTCGATTTCGATGCGCGGACCATCTCAGGAGCTGAGGACGGCGCGGCGGTACCGAACTGGGCGTCCGCGCGCGGCGATGCCACGGGGATCAAGACGCTGGTGGCTGGTGACACGCCTCCCACCTACAAGGCGAGCGCCATCCACGGCCTGCCGGCGCTGCGGTTCGGCAAGGACGCCGGCGACGACACCATGACGGCGCTCGGTGATACGGACTATCCCGACTTCACCGTTTCGATGCTGTTCCGCTTCGACGAAATCGGGGCCTTCGTAAATTCGACCGGCACGCAGATCCTCAACGGCACGACCTCCGGCCGATATCTCTGCATCCGCGCCTCGGGTGGCGGCGCGCTTTACATCGGTGGCGGCACGGGCGGTGTGTCCATGGGATCGGTGCTTTCTGGGACCGAGACCGCCTGGCATCTGCTCACTTACTCGTTCTCGAATAGTGATGGCGGCACGCTGCGCCGCAAGCTCGATAGCCGGCCTATCACAGCGTCGACAGGCCATACGTCCAGCGGGACAGCCGGCATCCTGCGCAACCTGAGGATTGGTGCTCAGGGCGCGCTGTCGGCCGTCGAGATCGCGCGCCTGCGAGGGAGCAGCCGCATCTGGCGCGACGACGAAATGGAGGCGTGGCACACCAAGGCGCTCGCCGAGTACGGGATGGCGTGAGGCGACAAGCGTCCGCCGCCTAAAGCTGTTTGCCATCGTGAAGTCACGCGAACCCCGCGCTGGTGACACGCGTCACCAGCGCGGTTCGTGCACCGCGCGCCTAGCCTCGCCTTCGATCCCTCAACGGTCAAGGCGGTTTGCAGATGGCTGCGCTCACTCGAAATCACGGCGTCCGCTTTCTCGATGCGGGCGAGGACGCGCGCACCGTCGTCACGCCGGACTTCTCGACCATCACCATCGTGTCGCCGGCCGACGAGGCCGACGCCGACGCCTTCCCGCTTGAGACCAACGTCCATCTCTATGGCGACGAGGCCGAGCGCATCGCGCAACTCGGCAATGCCGGCGAGATCGGCGACGCGATCGACGACATTCTCGCCGAGGGCGTCTCTCCTTCCTTCCTCATCCGCCGTGTGGCCAAAGAGGCGACCCGCAATGAGCAGCTTGGCGCGATCATCGGCGATCCTTCCGACCGCACCGGCCTGTGGGGTCTACTCGACGCGCGGGCGCAGACGATGGTGCGGCCCGGCCTGATCATCGCGCCGGGCTTTGCCAATGACAGCCTGGTCGGCGCCACCGTGGTCACAATGACCGCGCAGGGCTCGGGTTACAGCCACGCTACCGCGACCTTTGCCAGCGCCGGCGCGCTCGTCGTTCCGACCGGAACCTGCGTCATCGCCGGCGGCAAGGTGACGGGCGTGCAGATCACCAATGCCGGCATGGGCATCGTCGCGGCCGTCACCTGCACGATTGCGGGTGACGGTGCGGGGGCCACCTGCACGGTCGCCACCGGCCAGGTGGCCAATCCCGTCGCGCTCGCCATGTCGGCCGTTGCCAAGCGCCTGCTGGCGCTCGGCATCGTCGATGCGCCGAACCTCACCCGCACCGACGCGGCGCTCTGGGCCGAGCGCCTGAAGCGCGACGACGGCCGCTACCTCTACCCGATCGATCCGGCGGTGCGCCGCTTCGCGGTGCTGGATGGCTCCGACGACACCATCCTCACCCGACCGGCCTCGTCCGTGGTGGCGGCGCTGTTCGCCAAGCGCGACCGCGCGCGCGGCGGGCCGTACTGGAGCCCGGAAAACCAGACGTCGAGCTCGATCGTCGGCACCGCGCGGCCGATTTCCTATTACGACGGCGAGGTCGACCACGAGGCGAACTTCCTCGTCTCGACCGCCGGCGTGAACACGTTCATTGAGGGCAAGGAGTTGTTCGGCTCCGAGACGCTGTCGAACGACAGCAACTGGCGCTTCGTCAACAAGGTGCGCACCGAGAACGCGATCCGGGCCTCGCTGCCCGGCGCCCTGCGCAAATGGCGCGGCGAGAACTTCACCGCTCACAATGCCCTGATGATCGTGAAGACGGTCGAGGCGTTCCTGGACGAGCTCGTCGGCCTCGGCGCAGTGCTGGGCTACACGCGCTATTTCGACCGGACGCTGAACCCGAACGCCAATATGCGGCAGGGTATCCTGCGCATCGAGCTGCCGCACGAAAACACGCCGATCATCTCGGACATGCAGTTCGGCATGCGGCCCTACGCGGCGGCGTTCGACATCCTCGCCGCCGATATCCAGCGCGCCCTCGGCGGCTACGACGCCGTGTCCCTCGCGGCCTGATCCAGGAGAGACCCATGGACTTCGTTCGCAAGGGCGGCAACCTCTATTCCGAGGGCTGGAACCACTGGCAGAAGCTGAAGAGCTACCAGCTCCCGACACCGCGCGTGAAGACCGAGACGCACTCGCCGGGCGGGGGCATCATGGACCTCGACGTGCCGCTGGGCGCGATCGAGCCGCTGACGCTGGGCTACAACCTGATCAGCGCGCATCCCGGCGAGCTCGGCACCATGGGCATGAGCCTGCACCATTCGCGGCTCTACACCATCTATGAGCTGCTCCAGGACGAGAAGACCGGGACCAAGCGCGAGCGCATCATCACGGTGCGCGGCATCTCGGCCGAGAACACGCCCGAAGAAATGGCCGGGCGAGGGCTGAAGGGCTACGGGCACCTGATCAAGTCGATCACCGAATATGAGGACGTGATCGAGGGCTACGGCATCGTCGCCCGCTTCAACTTCTGGACCAACACCTGGCGCGGCTACGGCATTGAGGCCGGCAGCGACGAGGACAACCGCATCCTGCGCATCGCCGGCGGCGCCACGGTCTGATCCGGGTTCTTCAAAGCGTCTTCAATCCTCTTGTCGCGAGGTGAAACATGATCCGCTCCGAAACCCTGCCGCCGGCGATCGAAGGCGAGCCGACGCTGACGCCGGTGATGCCGGCGGCAGGTAAGCCGGATGAGGCCGGAGAGGCGGCGGCGCCGCCGAAGGAGGTAACAAGGCCTCCGGTCGCGGCGCTGAGCTTTGTCGATGGTCAGGCGCGCGAAAAGACCGTGCCGCTTCAGTTTCCTTTCGACTGGGACGGACGACGTTATGATTCATTGCGCCTGCTCCGGCTGACGGCCGCGAGCTACGGTCAATGGGCTGACGATGACGCCGCGGACACCGACGATCTGTATGGGCTGATGACCGGCCTTCCGGGCGCAGTCATACGCGGCCTCGATGTCGATGATCGTCGAGCCCTAGCGGAGTATGCCCTGGATTTTTTGCCCCGCGCCCTCCGGGCGGTGCTCGACTCGTCGGTCGTCGGTTCGGGTGGCGCCGCTACGTCCGCAATGTGAGCCGAGACTACTACACGCCGCTCACCACGGTCCTCGATATGGAATGGCGGGACGTTCTGTTGTGGCACCACGAAGCGCGTCGTGCGGAGCTAGGCGATGACTGACCTCGACGTCGCACTTCGCGTTCGTCTGCTTGCGGATCTCGGTAGCCCCGCACGTCGCGCAGCGCGGGATGTGAAAGGTATTGAGCGGGCTGTCGATGATCTCAAGCGGGCCGGCTCGCGGCGCGCGCCTGACGCCTTAGCTGCGATTCCTCCGGCGGCCCGGAAGGCGAAGCGCGATATTCTCGATGTTCGGTCGGCTGCGCGACAGCTCCAAACCGAGCGGCCTGGTGTCGGCATCGAGCAGAGCTTGCGCAAGGCTGGCGACCAAGCCCGCAAAACCGAGCGCGACCTGATGAAGGTCAAGAGCCAGGCGCGTGAAATCAACCGAGTTCGCACGAATACCGATCTGAAGGATGCTCAACGCGGCCTCCGGCAAGTCGATGATAGCGCCGGACTGCTCGATCGCACCTTCGTTCGCCTAGGCGGGTCCGTGGGCTCGGCCTTTGGGGCGCTGTTGGCGTTCGCGGCGCCAGCGGCGATCATTGCCGGTCTCAATCAGATCGAGGACCGGGTGACAGCCCTCGATCGCAAATATGCCTCACTGGCGGTCACGGCTGAGATGCGTGATCCAAAATTGGTAGAGACACTTCGGCAGCAGGACACTTCGGTCGGCCTTAAGTACGGCATGACGCCTGAGCAGGTGCAGCCTTTGCGAAACTCCTATGTCGCCGGCGGCCTCGCCCTCGACGAAGCGGAAGCTGTGATGGATCCTTCGTCGCGGGCCGTGAAGGCGATGGATGCGTCACCCGAGAATATTTCGCAGACGGTTCTTGCGATGCTCCAGAACCTGAAGGTGCCCCCCGAGGACATCCCTCTCGCGCTCGATATGATTGCGAAGGGCACGAAAAAGGGGCGGTTTGAAGCGGATAGCGTCGCTCGATTCCTGCCGCAATACGGCGCAGCCTATCAGGGGATGGGCTATACCGGCCTGGATGCCGTCGCTGAAATCAATGCGCTGGCCCAGATCGTTCGTCAGGGGTCGGGTACGCCAGATGCGGCGGGCACCAATCTCGACAACCTGCTCCAGAAGGTGTTCGCACCTGATGCTCGCAAAAATTTCGCGGAGAAGGGCGTCGACCTGGAAGCGGTACGCGCCAGGGCAAAAAAGGAGGGCAAGTCCTACGTCACCGCGATCTTAGAGGAGGTCGATAAGCTCACCAATGGCGGCGACCCTTTCCTGGTGTCCGATCTTTTCGGCGATATGCAGGTCTTAGGGGCGCTCCGAGCTGTGATTCCAAACCTCGATCAGTTTGAAGAGTGGCGAAAAGAGATTCGGAACCAATCTGCGGGGACGATCGAGCAGGATTGGAATTTCCTCGCGCAGACGCCCGCCGAGCAGCAGCAGAAAATGGGTGCTATTGCACAGGCGGGCCGGGATGACATCGCGAAGGAATGGTGGCAGCCGCTCAGTAACTCGCTGAGCCGCCTTGATGCTTTTATCTTTAATAACAAGGAGTTCAATCGCCAGAACTCGCTTGAGGTCACCAATCCTGAAGAGTTCAAGCGGCGAGAACAGAACCAGCGGCGGTCGGAAGGCGTTGCGGCTCAGCGCGATATGAGCGCTTACGATACCGATCGCCAATACATCGACGATCTCATTACCGCGTCCAAGATCGAGATCCGCAAGATGCGCGAGCGCGGCGAGCAGGCCGGCGATGCGCTCAACGAAGGTCTGAAGGCGACGGGGGCAAAGGCGGTCGACACCATGAACTCGATCATGAGGCAGATCGAGGATCGGGGTAATGTCACCATCTCGCCACAGATCGCACCGCAGGCGCCCGCGACCGTGGAACCGATGCGTTTGCGCGATGCCCCGGCGGCGCCTGCACAGGAACGGCGCGCGGCGGCAGGCGGCGCGCGCACCGTCGCGCAGACCAACCACATCACGATCAACGGCGCGGGCGACCCACAGGCCGCCGCCCGCGCGGTCGAGCAGCGCCTGGCGCGGCTCGGCTCCGGCTCTTCCTCACTCTTCGACACGGTGGGGTAGGCATGGGTCTCATGTGCATCGGGCCGCACGTCTTCCGCCCTGTCGGGCTCAATGGCAAGGCGATGGAGTTCACCACCGAGGCGGTGGTGGCGGAATTCCCCCGCTGGGGCCTGCAAGACGGGGCGCAATGGCAGGGCATGCGTCGCTCGACCTTCGTCATCAGCGGCGTGCTGTTCCCGGATGCCGTAGGCGGCCTGCCCGACTATCAGGCGATCCGGGTCAGCCAGTTGATGGGGCTCGCCCTGCCCATGCTGACCATGGGTAGCGGCTTCGTGGCGAGCGTGCTCGGGAGCTACGTCGTCGAACGGGTGACCGATCTCTCGGAATATGACGGCCAGATGATCGGGTTCGATGTCGAGCTGAGGACCACATGAGCACGGTGGACCGCATCTATCGCGTGGCGCGCGACGGTGAGCGCCTGGACCGCATCGCGCGGGAGCAGCTCGGCACCGAAAAGGGCGGCACAGTCGAGGCCATCCTCGATCTCAATCCCGGCCTTGCGGCCAAGGGGCCGTTCTATCCTGCCGGCACGCGCATCAAGCTACCCCCGCGCGCCTCGGCCGAGCCGAAGCGCGCCAGCGTGCCGCGTATCTGGGGCGATTGATGCGCACGCCGATATTCCAGCTCTTCAAGGGCGGCGAAAACCTCATGTCGTCCATGGCGCCTTATTTCCTAGGCGCCTCGTTCACCGACGAGGTGGGATGGAAGAACGACGAGCTCACCGTCACGCTGAACGACTATCTGCGCCAGCTGCCGTTGCCGAAGAAGGACGATCTGATCTTCCCGTACGCTGGCTATGCGGAGAGCGGCGTCTTCCCGCTTGGCGCGTTCAAGGTGCAGGGCTGGCAAACCGGATGGGAGCCGGGCGCGGTCGAGGCCATGACCATGACGGCCCGTGCTGCCACCTATACCGGCCCGGTGAAGGCCGGCGGCGCCCAGCACTGGGATGACACCACGCTCGGCGCGATCCTGTCAGATACCGCCCGCGCTGCCGGTCTGACGCTGGCGATCGACCCGGCGCTGGCGGATATCGCAATCCCTTACGCACTGCGATGGGAGGCCAGCCCGATCGATTTCGCCATGCGGCTCGCCGCCGAATATGGCGGCGTCGGAAAACCCGCCGGCGAGAGGTTCTCGGTCGTGCGCCAGGGCGCCGGAACGGATGCGAAGGGCGCGGCACTACCTGTCATCCGCGTCAACCGGCTCGGCAGCGGCGGATGGAGCGTCGAGGGCGAGCCGCGACCCCAGCAAGGCACCGTGGCGGCCAGTTGGCATGATGCCGGCGGCGGGCGCCGCGAGAGCGCGCAACAGGCGACGGGCCGTCAGGGACCGACGCATAGCCTGATCCACCCACGGGCCACCGAAGCCGAGGCGGAAGCCGCGGCGGCAGCGCGGGCGCGTGAGCTCAACATGTTCACCGGCAGCGGCTTCTTCATCGCCGAGTTCGATCCCACCTTCTCTGCCGGTGCCATCGTCGTGGCCAGCGGCTACGGCGAGGGAGTCGACGGCCAGTGGCCCAGCGAGCGGATATCGACCGAATGGCGGAAGGGCGACGCGGTGATGAGCACGATCGACGTGACGCAGAAACCCGAGGGCGGAGAGGAGGAAGACGAGTGACGGGGTCCGGCTTTCGCCGGCGCGGGGCTTAGTTTGCGACCATGACCCGCGAGCAGTGCACAAACATGACCGCCACCCCGCCCCGTGCTCTGGCGAGCTGGGCCGAGGTGCAGCATGTGGACTTAAAATCGCGTGAAGGACATAAGATGCCGATGCGGCGCGCTGCTGTTTCGCGCCGATGCTGGCGCCCTCCGGGGCGCTGTCGAGATCAAGTGCCGCCGATGCGGCACGCTCAATTCGTTGAGGCCAATCGAGCCCACCACCGAGCGCCGCGAGCGTCAGTCCAATGGAGACGACGCATGCGGTATCACCGCGAAACAATAGGTCGCGCGACCCTCTATCTCGGCGACGCTCTGGAGATCCTATGCGAGCTTCAGCCTGGTTTCGGTGCTGTACTGACAGACCCGCCTTATTCCTCGGGCGGGGCCAGTCTTTCAGCCCGGACTCAGCCGCCCTCGGCCAAGTACCAGTCCAGCGAGCATCGCGGGCTTTATCCTGAATTCATGGGCGACACCCGTGACCAGCGTTCCTATCTCGCCTGGTCTGCGCTGTGGCTCGGTCGCGCGCGCGAACTAGTGCGGCCCGGCGGGATCTGCGCGACCTTCACGGACTGGCGGCAGCTTCCGGTCACCACCGACGCCATCCAGTGTGCCGGATGGATCTGGCGCGGTGTGGTGCCTTGGGACAAAACCGAACGGGGTCGGCCGCAGCAGGGCCGCTATCGCGCGCAGGCGGAATATGTGGTGTGGGGGACCAACGGCGCCCGGCCGCTCGCCGGCCCGGTGGCTCCAGGCGTGTTTCGGGTGCCGGTGCCAGCACAAAAGCACCACATTGCAGGAAAGCCCGTCGATCTGATGACTGGGCTTCTGAGCGTGATGGATGGCCCGGTGCTGGACCCGTTCATGGGCTCTGGCACGGTCGGCCTCGCCTGCGCGGAACGCAGCCTTGACTACGTGGGGATCGAGGTGAGCGAGGAATACTTCGAGATCGCCTGTCGACGGCTTCGTGAAGGGGGCTAGAATGGCGCTTCAAGCGCTGACATCTGATCCTTCGCAGACTGACATTCGATTTTTCGCGCTACAGGAGAATACCCCCGCACATTAAGGGCTCTGGAACTAGATAGCGGGAGCGCTTTCGCTTCGATGAGATCAGCCAGCAGATCGGCCAGTTCTCCAACCGACGACCTTTGTGCACGACCTCCACAGCCACATCCGGCGACGCCCACTGGCATACGGCGTCAGCGGCGCGCCGCTTCCGGTAATCGGACGATCCCCGCGGCGCGGCCGCGAGGCGTCAGTAGCGGCGGAACAGGCCGACCAGCCGGCCCTGGATGCGCACGCGGTCCGGGCCGAAAATGCGAGTCTCATAGGCGGGATTGGCGGCTTCAAGCGCGATGGAGGCGCCCTTGCGGCGCAGCCGCTTCAGCGTGGCTTCCTCGTCGTCGATCAGTGCGACGACGATGTCGCCTGTATTGGCGCTGTCGCTCTTGCGGATCAGCGCGAGGTCGCCGTCGAGAATCCCGGCCTCGATCATCGAATCGCCGCGCACTTCCAGCGCGAAATGCTCGCCCGCCGAGAGCATTTCCGGGGGCATGGAAATGGTGTGGTCGCGCGACTGGATCGCGGAGATCGGCGTGCCGGCGGCGATGCGGCCCATCACCGGGATCGGGATCGGACGGCCGCCATCCTCTTCGTTCTGCGGAGGCACGCGGCCGAGGCTACCTTCGATCACGCTGGGGGCGAACTGGCGCGCGGCGGCGCGCGGCGCTTGCGTCGCCTCGGGCAGGCGGATCACCTCCAGAGCCCGTGCGCGGTTGGGAAGCCGGCGAATGAAGCCGCGCTCTTCCAGCGCCGTGATCAGACGATGGATGCCGGACTTTGACCTCAGATCCAGCGCTTCCTTCATCTCCTCGAAGGAGGGCGGCACGCCGGTTTCCTTCAGGCGCTCATTGATGAAGTGAAGCAGCTCATGCTGTTTGCGGGTGAGCATAGGGCATTCGTCTCTTGCGGGAGGGCGGCGCCGAAGCGGATCGAGTCAGCGAAACAAATCACGAACAAACCATATCCGTTCTTTTTGTGTTCTACAATGGGTAAACAAATCGCCAAGCCCGCCGCGATCGCCCGTTCTTTTCTGCCGAGAAACGAGGCAGAGGCGCCTAATGTATGCAATGGCTCTCGCCATGCTCAAGTGGTATGCAATTCCGAAAGTGTCGTGTCGGGGGCGCCATTGATCGCAACTGTCGAGGAAATCGTCGCGGCTCACCGCGCCGGAAAGCTCCATCCGTCGCAGACCGTGGCCGACTGTCTGGCGCGCATCGAGGCACATGGCGATCCCGCCATCTTCACCGCCATCAGCACGCCGCAGGCCATTTCCGCCGCGCTGAAGGCGCTGGAAGGGATCGATCCCGCCACGCTGCCGCTCTATGGCGTGCCGTTCGCGGTGAAGGACAACATCGACGTCGCCGGCCTGCCCACCACCTGCGCCTGCCCGGATTTCGCCTATGACGCCACGCACGATTCCGGCGCCGTCGCCCGGCTGCGGCGCGCCGGTGCGATCGTCATCGGCAAGACCAATCTCGATCAGTTCGCGACGGGCCTGAACGGCACCCGCTCGCCCTATGGCACGCCGGTGAACGCGATGCGTCCCGATCTGGTGCCCGGCGGGTCGTCCTCCGGCTCGGCTGTGGCGGTCGCGGCGGGGCTTGTGCCCTTCGCGCTCGGCACCGATACCGCCGGCTCTGGCCGCGTGCCGGCGGGGCTGAACAACATTGTGGGGCTGAAGCCGAGCCTCGGGCTGGTCTCGACCAATGGCGTGGTGCCGGCCTGCCGCTCGCTGGACTGCGTGTCGGTGTTCGCGCTCAGCGTCGAGGATGCGCTCGCCGTGCTCGCGGCCATGGCCGGGCCGGATGAGAACGACCCGTTCTCGCGCCCGCTGCCGCTCGGTCCGCGCGGCGCTTTTCCCGCCCGTCCGCGCCTTGCCGTGCCGCGGGTGCGCGACCGCGTGAACTTCGGCGACCGGGTATCGGAGGCGGCGTTCGAGCGCGCCATCGCGCGGATGACCGAACTCGGCGCCAGCATCGTCGAAATCGAGATGGAGCCGTTCCACGAAACCGCGCGGCTGCTCTATGAAGGCCCGTGGGTGGCCGAGCGCTTCGCCGCCGTCGGCTCCTTCCTCGAATCCCGGCCGAATTCCTTCGATCCGTCGGTGCGCACCATCGTCGAGCAGGGCCGGAACTTCTCGGCGGTCGACGCTTTTCGCGGCCGCTACCGCCTCGCCGAGCTGAAGGCGATCGCGGACAAGGTGCTGGCGGGATTCGACGCGCTCATGGTGCCGACCATGCCCACGGTCTACACCGTGGCGCAGATGCGCGCGGACCCGATCCGGCTCAACAGCCATCTCGGCGTCTACACCAATTTCGTGAATCTGCTCGACATGTGCGGCCTCGCCGTGCCGTCGGAAATCCGCGACGATGGTGCCCCGTATGGCATCACATTGCTGGCGCCGGCCGGGCGCGACGCGCATCTGGCGGCGCTGGGCTCGCGCTTTCATGCCGCGAGCGGGCTCACCATGGGTGCCACCGGGCGTGCCCTGCCGCCGGTCTCGCAGTCCCCGGCGCGGGCGGCTCCTGGCTTTCTGGAGCTCGCGCTGTTTGGCGCCCACCTTTCCGGCCTGCCGCTGAATGTTGATCTGCTCGCGGCCGGCGGCATGCTCGTGCGCCCTGCGCGCACCAGTGCCGACTACCGGCTCTATCTGCTGCCGGAAGGCCGCGTGCGGCGCCCGGGGCTGCTGCGCGGCCGGCCTGGCAGCGGCGCGCCGATCGATTGCGAGATCTGGGCGCTGCCGGCAGCCGCTTATGGCCGTTTCGTCGCGGCTATTCCCTCGCCGCTCGGGCTGGGAACGGTCGAGCTGGAGGATGGCGGGCAGGTGAAGGGCTTCGTGCTGGAGGCCGTCGCCGCCGGCTCCGCCCGGGATATCACCGCTTTCGGCGGCTGGAAGGCTTTCCTGGCGGACGAGGTCGCCAAGCGCAATGCCGCCAGTTATGCGCGAGGATGAGGGCGTTCGCCTGCGCGTTTAAAAGTAAAATATATCTAATGATATCAAATGGTTTGCGCGTATTGTTCATACGCGTCATGAACAATCGAGATGTGACTTCGCATCTCGCTTGAAGCCGAATCCCGGTCGCCGCGCTGGATTGCGGTGATCACGCGCTCATGCTCGGCATGCGACAGCGACAGGCGGCCCAGCGCGTGGAACTGGGCACGGCGGAACGGCGACAGCCGGCGCCGCGTGCCGAGCGTCAATTCCTCCAGATAATCGTTGTGGCTGCCGGAATAGATGCTGGTGTGGAAGGTCTCGTTGGCCTCGCGGTAGCGGGCGAAGTCGCCCTGGCGGACGAACTCGCCCATGCCGGCATGCAGCGCCGACAACTCGTGGCGCTCGGCCGGGGTCATGTGGAGCGCGCACAGGCCGGCGCACAGCGCTTCCAGTTCCGCCATGACATCGAACATGTGCTGAAGCCGGGCGACGCTTGGGCGCGCCACCACGGCGCCGCGATGCGGGCGGGTCTGCACCAGCCCGGAGGCGGCGAGTTCGCGGATCGCCTCACGGACAGGGGTGCGGGAGACGCCGAACCGGGCAGCGAGCGCGGTCTCGTCCAGCGTGGTGCCGGGCGGCAGCAGGCCGCGCGTGATGTCCTCGGCGATCTGCAGGCGTAGTTCCTCCGCGCGGGTGGGGCGCGTCTGCCGGGCACGGGCCGGCGCTTCGCGCGGCTCCGTGGAGCGCGGGGGCGTGGCTGCGGATCGGGTGCGGGCGGAGGAGGCGGGCATCGGGGCAATCTATCCGGCGCAGCGGGGGAATCGCTGCAACTATGACACGCCGGCTCCGCTACGGCATGACCTCACCGCGCGGCGGGCTGCGGCTCGTCGATGATGCTGACATGGGCGGCGACCACCTTCCAGCCCTCGGCAGTGCGCATCCAGGTCTGCATCTGCCGGCCGATTCGCCCCGGCGCGTTGTCGCGGCGGAACAGGGTGGAGGCCGTGGCCATGTCGTGGCCATAGGTCGTGATCACCGTGCGCTCCAGCGAGCGCTCCAGCCCGAAGGCGGACCGGGCGGCGCGGAAGGCGCGGATCGCCTCGATTCCATAGAGATTCTCGCCGCTGCCGTAGCGGATGGTGATCTGGCTGTCCCAGAACAGCGCGTCGAGGCCGTCGACATCGTTGGAAACGAGCGCCCGTTCATACGCGGCGAAGGCGGCTTCGACCTCGGCGCGAACTTCGGGAAGATTGATCTCCATCGCGTGCCCGGCTCCCTGGCGCTGTGCTGTTATGCCAGCACAACGCGGGTCGCGCGCAAGGTCAATCGGCAATTGCCGCAGTCCGCCTCAATCGTCGAGCGGCACGATCGCGCAGGGCTCTCCGGCTTTTGCGGCGGGAGCGTTGGGCGCGCGCACCAGCAGCGCGTCGGCGCGGGCGAGCACGCTCAGCATCGAACTGTCCTGCACGGGAAGCGGGCGCACGATCGGCCCGTTCGGCCCGCGCCCCACGATTTCCGCGCGCATGAAATCCATGCGATGGTCGTTGGCCTTGAGGTCGACGCCAAGTTCCGCGGGCTGTAGCGGCACCTCGGGGGCGACCTGTTCGCCCTGCAGTGCCCGCAACAACGGCAGGAGAAACAACACGGCGCAGACATGGGCCGAGACCGGGTTGCCCGGCAGGCCGAGCACCAGCGTCGTCGGCTCTCCGCCCGAGCGGCCGAACATCAGCGGCTTGCCCGGGCGAAGCGCGATCTTGTGCACGGCGAGCGTCACGCCCTCGGCCATCAGAGCCGGCGCCACCAGATCGTGGTCGCCCACGGAGGCGCCGCCGGTGGTGACCAGTACGTCGAAGCCGCCATCCAGCGCCGCGCGCATGCCGGCCTTGGTCGCTGCCATGTCGTCCGGCAATATGCCGAGATCCTCCGCCTCGCCGCCCGCGCAGCGGATCAAGGGCGTGAGGGCATAAAGATTGGAGACGATGACCTGATGGGCATCGGCGCCGGTGCCCGGCCGCACCAGCTCGTCGCCGGTGGAGATCAAGCCCACGCGGGGGCGCCGGTGCACCTCGACATCGGCGATGTCGGCGGCGGCAATGAGGGCGAGGTCGCGCGCGGTGAGCCGCTTTCCCGCCGGGACCACGATCTGGCCCGCCGCGAAATCGCCGCCGGCGCGGCGGATGTGGCGACCGGCGGTCGCCGCCTCGGTCATGGTGATGCGCGTTCCCTCGCGCGTGGTATCCTCCTGGATCACCACCGCGTCCGCACCCGTCGGCATTACCGCCCCGGTGAAGATGCGCACCGTGGTGCCCGGCGCGACCTCGCCCGCGAACGGGCGGCCGGCGGCGGATTCGCCGATCAGTTCCAGCGTCTCCGGAACGCGCGCAACATCGGAGGCGCGCACCGCATAGCCGTCCATCGCCGAGACATCGGCGCCGGGGCTGGTGCGGCGGGCGATCACCGGGGCGCTGGTGACGCGGCCATGGGCCTCTATCAGCGGGACGGTCTCACCGGGCAACGGCGCGGCGGCGGCGAGCAGGCGCGACAGCGCCTCGGTCACCGGCATCAGCGGCGAGGCGGGGGATCGGGCCATGGAGCTACTCCGCTTTCCAGTGGCCCGAGCGCCCACCGGCCTTCTCGACGACGCGGATGCCCTCGATCCGCATGCCGCGATCTACCGCCTTGGCCATGTCGTAAATGGTCAGGCACGCCACGGAGACGGCGGTCAGGGCTTCCATCTCCACCCCGGTCGGACCGCTGACGCGCACCGTGGCGGAAAGGCGCAGGCCGGGCAGGGCCGGGTCCGGCTCGATGTCCACGCTGACTTTCGAGAGCAGCAGCGGATGGCAGAGCGGGATCAGTTCATGGGTGCGCTTGGCGGCCATGATGCCGGCGAGGCGCGCCGTGCCGATCACATCGCCCTTCTTGGCGTTGCCGGAGAGGATCAGATCGAGCGTTTCGGCTTTCATCACCACGGCGCCCAGCGCGGTGGCGGTGCGGTCGGTCGCCGGCTTGTCGGTGACGTCGACCATGTTCGCGGCGCCGCTAGCGTCGAGATGCGAGAGCCGGGCGTTATCCTCGCCCATTTTTCAGCCCGCCGCGCGGATGGACGCGGGGCGGGAGAGCAGGGCGCGCGTCGCCTGCGCCACATCCGCCTGCCGCATCAGGCTCTCGCCGACGAGGATGGTGTCGATCCGCGCGCGGGCGAGCCGCACCACGTCGTCCGGCGTGAAGATGCCGCTCTCGCCGACGATCACCCGATCGGCGGGAATGCGCGGGGCGAGGCGCTCGCTGGTTTCCAACGAGACCTCGAAGGTGCGCAGGTTGCGGTTGTTGATGCCGATAAGCGTCGCCGGCAGGGCGAGCGCACGCTCCAGCTCGGGCTCGTCATGAACTTCGACCAGCGCATCCATGCCGAGACCATGGGCGGCCTCAATCAGATCGAGAGCCAACGCGTCATCGACCGCAGCCATGATCACGAGGATGCAGTCCGCACCCCAGGCGCGGGCTTCCTGCACCTGGTAGGTGTCGTAAAGGAAATCCTTGCGCAACGCCGGCAGCGCGCAGGCCGCACGGGCGGCGGTGAGGAATTCCGGCGCGCCCTGAAAGGACGGCGCATCGGTCAGCACCGACAGGCAGGCCGCCCCGCCGGCCTCATAGGCGCGGGCGAGCGACGGCGGGTCGAAATCGGCCCGGATCAAGCCCTTGGACGGACTGGCCTTCTTGATCTCGGCGATCAGTGCGGTGTTTTCGGCGGCGATCTTGGTCTGGATCGCCTTGAGAAAGCCGCGCGGGGCCGGCGCGTCGGCGGCGCGGGCCGCGATCTCGGCGGGGGACACCGCCCGCTTGGCGGCGGCGATTTCCTCGCGCTTATAGGCGCCGATCTTCTCCAGAATATCTGCCACCGGCCGCCTCCTATTCCGCGACCGCCAGCGCGGAGACCGCGACCAGACGGTTCAACGCGGCCTCGGCATGGCCGCTGGACAGGCTCGCGCGGGCGAGTTCCAGCCCTTCGCCGAGCTGCTCCGCCTTGCCGGCGACCACCAGAGCGGCGGCCGCATTCAGCAGCGAGACATCGGCATAGGCGCTCTTTTCGCCGGCCAGCACCGCGCGCAGCGCCGCCGCATTGGCCTCGCCATCCCCGCCGCGCAGGGCCGCCGCGTCGGCACGGGCGATGCCGAACTGTTCCGGTGCGATCTCGAAGGAGCGGATCGCGCCGTCCTTCAGCTCGGCGACATAGGTCGGGCCGGTGACGGTGATCTCGTCGAGCCCGTCCGAGCCATGCACGACCCAGGAACGCACCGAACCCAGCGTCTTCAGCACCTGCGCCAGTGGCTCGACCCAGTGGCGGGCGAACACGCCGACCATCTGCCGCTTCACGCCGGCCGGGTTGGAGAGCGGGCCGAGCAGGTTGAAGATCGTGCGGGTGCCGAGTTCCACCCGGCTCGGGCCGACATGCTTCATCGCCGGATGATGCGCGGGGGCGAACATGAAGCCGATGCCGGCTTCCGCGATGCAGCGGGAAATCTGTGCCGGGGTGAGGTCGATCTTCACCCCCAGCGCCATCAGCACATCCGCGGCGCCGGACTTGGAGGACAGCGCGCGGTTGCCGTGCTTGGCGACCGGCACGCCCGCGCCGGCCACGATGAAGGAGGCGCAGGTCGAGATGTTGTAGGAGCCCGAGGCATCGCCGCCGGTGCCCACCACATCGACCGCGTTCTCAGGCGCTTCCACGCGCAGCATTTTGGCGCGCATGGTGGAAACCGCGCCGGCGATCTCCTCGACATCCTCGCCGCGCACGCGCAGGCCCATGAGCACGGCGCCGATCTGCGAGGGCGTCGCCTCGCCCGACATCATGACGTCGAAGGCGAAGGCGGCCTCCGTGCGGGTCAGCGTGGAGCCGGCGGCGAGCTTGGCGATGATGGATTTCAGGTTTTCCATGAGGCTGTGCAATCCCGTCAGGCGGCGCGGGCCCGGCGCGGACCGGCGTTCCAGTCGCGCGCAAGGTCGAGGAAGTTCTTCAGGATCGTCTTGCCATGTTCCGAGGCGATGCTCTCGGGGTGGAACTGCACCCCGTGCACCGGCAGTTCCTTGTGCGAGAGGCCCATGATCAGGCCGTCATCGGTCTCGGCGGTGACGGCGAGCGCATCGGGCAGGGTTTTGCGGTCGACCACCAGCGAGTGGTAGCGCGTCGCCTTGAACGGGCCGTTGATGCCGCGGAACACGCCCTCGCCGCGATGCTTCACCTCGGCGAGCTTGCCATGGATCGGCAGCGGCGCGCGGATGACGTCGCCGCCGAACACCTGTCCGATCGCCTGATGGCCGAGGCAGACGCCGAACACCGGCACGCCGTCGCCGGCGGCGCGGGTGATGAGGTCGAGGCAGATGCCGGCCTCGTTGGGCGTGGCCGGACCGGGGGAGATGACGATGGCCTCGGGCTTCATCGCCAGCGCCTCGTCCACGGTGAGCGCATCGTTGCGGCGGACCTCCACCTCGACGCCAAGGCCGCCGAGATAGTGGACGAGGTTCCAGGTGAAGCTGTCGTAATTGTCGACCAGAAGGATCATGACGGTTCCGTTCGAGCGGAGAGCTTCCCTGCGCCTGTGGCGTTTCTCAAAGGTGCAGAAGCTCTAGGGTGTGAACCGGCGCCGGGTCAAGCCGGGCCGGGCGGCAATGGCGGTTATCGTCCGCCACGCCATCGCTCGAAACGAAGCCCCGCCATCATCACTGTCCCCGTCCTGCCCGCGCGGCGAACCGCACCGCTTCCTCGCCGGCGCGGAACAGGGCTTTGGCCTTGTTCACGCATTCCTGCAACTCGCTCTCCGGCACGGAATCATAGACGATGCCGGCGCCGGCCTGAACATGCATCTTGCCGTCCTTCACCACGGCGGTGCGCAGCACGATGCAGGTGTCCATCTCGCCGTCGGCGCCGAAATAGCCGATGGCGCCGGCATAGATGCCGCGCTTGTCGCGCTCCAGCTCGTCGATGATCTCCATCGCCCGCACTTTTGGCGCACCCGAGACGGTGCCCGCGGGAAAGCCGGCGGCGAGCGCGTCCAGCGCGTCGCGGCGCGGGTCCAGCGTACCCTCGACATTGGAAACGATGTGCATCACCTGGCTGTAGCGCTCGATGAAGAAGCTGTCGGTAACATGCACCGACCCGATCGAGGCGACGCGGCCGACATCGTTGCGCCCGAGATCGAGCAGCATCAGATGCTCGGCGCGCTCCTTGGGGTCGGCCAGCAATTCGTCCTCAAGCGCCTTGTCGTCATGGGGCGTGGCGCCGCGCGGGCGGGTGCCGGCGATCGGGCGGATGGTGACGGTGTTGTCGCGCAGCCGGACCAGGATTTCCGGCGAGGAGCACACCAGCGAGAAACCGCCGAAGTTGAAATAGACCAGGAACGGCGCCGGGTTGATCCGCCGCAGCGCCCGGTAGAGCGAGAACGGCGGCAGGGTGAACGGCGCGTCGAAGCGCTGCGAGAGCACCACCTGGAAGATATCGCCTGCGCGAATATACTCCTTCGCCCGCTCCACCATGGCGAGGTACTGCGCCGGCTCGGTGTTGGACAGCGGCGCCACGTCCTGATGGAAGGCGTCCCCGGTCGGCAGGTTCGGCAGCGCGCTGTCGAGCGCGGCGGTCACGCGTTCGATGCGCTCCATGGCGGATTCATAGGCCGCGCCGGCACTGACGCCCGGCTGCGGGCGCACCGGCGTGACCACGGTCAGCTCGTCGCGCACCGCATCGAACACCACCATCACGGTCGGGCGGAAGAAGATCGCGTCCGGCACGCCGAGCAGATCGGCCTTCGGCTCCGGCAGGCGCTCCATCTGGCGCACCATGTCGTAGCCGAGATAGCCGAAGATGCCGGCCGCCATCGGCGGCGAGCCCGCGGGCAGCGCGATGCGCGATTCAGCCACTAGCTTGCGCAGCGAAACCAGCGGCGCCTCGGGGCAGGGCTCGAAACTGTCGGGGGCATGGGCGGCGTGGCGGTTGATCTCCGCCGCATTGCCCCGGCAGCGCCAGATCAGGTCCGGCTCGATGCCGATCATCGAGTAGCGCCCGCGCGTGGCGCCGCCCTCGACCGATTCCAGCAGGAAGCTGTTGGGCCGCTCGCCGGCGATCTTGAGGAAGGCCGAGACCGGCGTCTCAAGATCGGCGACCAGAACGGAAGAGACCACTTGCGGCTCGCCGCGCTCATAGAGCGCGGTGAAGGCCGCGATATCCGGGGTAACGCTCATCGGTCGGGGTCTCAGTTCACCGCTTCGCCGCCGCCGACGATCTGGTCGAGCGCCGCGCGGTTCACGCGGGCGCCGAGATCGTTTTGCAGCCGGACCAGATATTCGGTCATCAGGTCGTTTTCCATGCTCTGGCGGATGTCGGAGAGCAGCTTGTCGTTGACGCTGGCGCCGGCGGGAATCGTGCTGCGCACGAGCTGGAACAGCACGCGGCTGTCGCCGCCATCGGTGAGCGCGAAGGAAACCTTGCCCGGCGCGGCGTCGAACACGCTCGCCAGCACTTCCTGCGGCAGGCCGTCGGCGGCGCGGCTGCGGGTCAGGCCGTTGGCGGTGCGCATTTCCAGCCCCGCCTCGGTGACGGCCTGATCGAACGGCGTGCCGGCCTCGATCTTCTTGGTCAGCTCCTCGACGCGCGCGTCGAGCGCCTTAGCGGTCTCGTCCTGCTTCCAGCGCTCCAGCACCTGGGCGCGGGCCTCCTCGAAGGTGCGGTCGCGCGGCGGGGTGATGGCCTCGACCTCGTACCAGACATAGCCGCCGCCCTGGCCGGCGCTCTGCGGGATCTGGATCGGATCGTTCTCGCCGCCGACATCGCTGGCGAAGGCGCCCCGCAGCACCTCGGCCTGGCCGGGGAAGCTGGCGACGGGCGAGCCATCGGCCGTGCGGCCCTGGGCATCGACATCGATCTGCTGGACCGTGAGGTTCAGGCGCGAGGCGACCTCGGAGAGCTGGGCACCGCTGGCGCGCTCGTCCTCAATCTTGTCATAGCTCGCGAGCAGCGCGCGGCGGGCGCCGTCGACCTGAAGCGCGGCACGGATCACCGGCGCGACCTCCGCGAGCGGCTGCGTGGTGCCGGGCGTCACCGCGCCGACATGCACGATCACCGGGCCGAAGCGGCCGGCGACCACGCCCGAGGTGCTGTCGGGCGCCAGCGCGAAGGCGGCATCGGCGATGGCCTTGTCGAAGATGTCGGCGCGGGTCACGTCGCCGAGGTCGATGTCCTTGGCTTCCAGCTTGCGCTCGGCCGCGATGTCCGCGAAGGGCGTGCCGGCGGCGATGCGGTCGGCGGCCGCCTTGGCCTCTTCCTCATTGGGGAACACGATCTGCTGCACCACGCGCTTCTCCGGCGTGCCGTAGCTGGCGAGATTGGCCTGATAGGCCGCCTCGACATCGGCGTCCGACACCTGCTGCGCCTCGGCCAGAGCCTGCGGGGTGAGGGCGAGCACGGCGATCTTGCGGAACTCCGGCGCCTTGAACGCCACCTTGCGCGCCTCGAAGAAGCTGCGCAGTTCCTCCTCGGTCGGCTCGGGCAGGGCAGGGAGGCCGGCAGCGGTCAGCACCGCGTAGTTCACCGAGCGCTGTTCGTTCTCGAAGCGCGCGGCGGCGTCCCTGATGACCTGCGGCAATTCGATGCCGCCGCCGAGCGACTGGATGAGCTGCTGGCGCAGCGCGAGCCGGCGCTCGGATTCGACGAAGCGCGCCTCTGTGAAGTTGTTCGAACGCAGCAGCTGGTTGAAATAGGCCGGGTCGAACGAGCCGGACGGCCCGAAGAAGGCCGGGTTCTGGTGCACGCGGCGCACGATCTCGTCGGTGGAGAGCGCGAGGCCCATGGTGCCGGCCATGTCGTCGAGGGCGGCCTCGGCAAGGCGTTCATTGAGAATCTGGTCGGGAATGCCCAGCGCGCGGGCCTGATCGGGCGTCAGGCCGCGTTTGATCTGCTGGCTGATCTGCTGCATCCGGTCCTGATAGAGCTGCCGGAATTCCGGGACGGTGATCTCGGTCGAGCCGATGGTCGCCAGCGTCTGACTGCCGAAGCCGCGGAACACATCCGCGATGCCCCACACCGCAAAGCTGAGGATGAGGAGCGTCATGAGGATCTTGGCGACGATACCGGAAGCGCGACTGCGCAGGGTCTGCAGCATTTCGTTTCTCGTTGGGCATTAGGCGCAGGTCCGGCCCCGGGAGCGGGGTCGGCTCGCGAAAGGCGCGCATCATAGGGATGCCTCCCGTGTGCCGCAACGCCACACGTTGCATCATTTGCGCGCGTAAAAAACCTCTGTTACGCGGGGTCATCCGATGTTTCACGAGCGAGATGACACGCCGATGCCCCGTCCCCTCATTGCCGGCAACTGGAAGATGAACGGTCTCAAGGGGGCCGTCGCCGAGTTCGGGCGGATGATGGAGGGCTATGACCGCAAGATGCGGGCGCGGGTCGACCTGCTGATCTGTCCGCCCGCTACGCTGCTGGCGACGCTCCCCGTGGTGGCACTGGGCTCGCGGATCGCGATCGGCGCGCAGGACTGCCACGCCAAGGCGAGCGGCGCCCATACCGGCGACATTTCCGCCGAGATGATAGCCGATACCGGCGCGACCTTCGTCATCGTCGGCCATTCCGAGCGCCGCGCCGACCATGGCGAGACCGACGCGGTGGTGCGCGCCAAGGCGGAGGCCGCGCGCCGGGCCGGGCTGATCGCCATCGTCTGCGTCGGCGAGACCGAGGCCGAGCGCCGCGCCGGCGTCGCGCTCGACGTGGTGCGCGCGCAGCTCGCCGGATCGATTCCCGACGGGGCGACCGGCGCGGATCTGGTGGTGGCCTATGAGCCGGTATGGGCGATCGGCACCGGGCTCATTCCGACCATGGCCGATATCGCCGAGATGCACGCCACCATGCGCGCTGAGCTGCTCGCCCGCTTCGGGGCGGAAGGCGCGGGCATCCGGCTGCTCTATGGCGGCTCGGTGAAGCCGGACAATGCCGGCGAGATCCTGGCGGTGCTGGATGTCGACGGCGCTCTCGTCGGCGGCGCGAGCCTCCAGGCGGAAGCTTTCCTCGATATCGCCCGCACCTATTCCTGAGCGGGCGGGCGCAGCCCGTGCAGCAGCGCGAGCAATTCGCCCTGGCTGTGGGTTCCGGTCTTGTGGAACACCGATTTCAGATGGTGACGCACGGTATCCGGTGAGGTCCCCGTGCTTTCCGCCGCGCCGCCGACGCCCGCGCCCTGCAGCAGATGGACGACCACGCGCGATTCGGCCGGCGTGAGGTCGAACAGGCCGGAGAGCATGCGTGAGCTGACCGGCTTTCCAGCGGCGGGCGGGGTGAGGATCATCAGCCACTGTGCGGCCGCGAACAGGTCGCGGCCATGGCCGGCGATCGGCGACAGGTGGACGATCAGGGGCGGCGCGTCGGTGCTGGCGCGGTGCGGGAAACTGCCGCCGCGCATCTGCGGCGCGTCGAGCGTGGATTGGAACAGCCGGTCGGCGTCCCGGTCCTGAAACCGGAGCCGGCCGGGCAGGTCGACCAGCCGGGCGCCGGCCTGCGCCTCGAACACCGCATTCGCATCGATCAGCCGGCCGTTGGCGCCAAGCGTCGCCGCCGGCAGGCCGAGGCTTTCCAGCGTCGACAGCGTGACGGCGTGGCGCTCGCTGGACAGGCGCGCGGAAATCAGCGAGGCGCGCGCCAGATGCGGCCGCAGCCGGGTCAGCTCCGCCATGCGGGCGCGTTCGATCGGTCCGCGTTCATAGGGACGGTGGATCGAGACGATCGCCATATCCGCGCTGCCGCCCTCGATCATGGTGCCGGCGCCCCAGGCCATGCCGTTCGGCCGCAGGAACTCGCGGTAATAGGGCAGCGTCTCGATCTCCTCGGGCGAGAACAGGTCGTCGTCGCATTTGAATGCGGGCTCGGGGTAGGTGATGACGTGCGTGCCTTGCGGGTTGCGCTCCATCCAGCGCTCGCGCAGGAACACCTCCAGGCCCGGCCGCATCGCGTCGTTGCACACCCAGCGCTGCACCCGCGCGCCATCGGTGGTGAACATCAGCGCCTTGTCGCATTCGACCACCGCCGCCATCCGGTCGAGCGTGGTCGGCCACAGCTCAGGCAGCGCGGCGCTCTCATAGATGGCGGCGATCAACTCGTCGGCGGGGGTCATGCGGGTGTCTCGAAGGATTGGAATCGATCGGAGGCTGGTGCGGCGGGCGTTGTGACCCAACGGGCAAATGCAAGTTCCGTGCTGTTCCACGGTGCGTGGATTCGCGCTTGTGGCAAGAGTGCCACAGTTTCGAGCGATCGCTGCCGGGAATTGCAACCTACCCAAGGTGAGGGATGCGTCGGCCCCCGGCGCTGCGGACATTGATGGTGGGGCGTGCCACCTGAATCACCCGTGTGTTCAGGGGGGCGCGCAAGGGGAATATGCGGGGGCTAATATGAGTTTCGCCAAAGTCGCCAAATCCATGGCCGCCGACTGCCGGCGCCTGACCGGCGCCGGTATGGTGTTGGCCATGCTGAGCCTGACCGGCGGCGTGACTGCCAGCGCAGCGGTATTGGACGCGCCGGATCGCGTGCAGATGAGCGCGCAGGTGATGAGTGCGCTGGTGCCTCGGGGCTCAGTTGATGCGCTCCATAGCGGCAATATCGGCGGGGTGTTTGCGGCATACTCGCGCCTGATCGCGAACCCGCCGGACGGCGTTCAACCCGGCTTCGCGACCGTCGTATTTTCGGGTCTCGTCGCGCACTTTATTGACGGTGGCCTCGATGAGGTCCGTTACGGGGTCAACACACGCAATGATGTGGAGGTCCGCGCGAATGAGGCTCTGGAGCGGTTGAACGCGATAAAACTGGTTGTCGCTGAAATTGGGGAAGGGCCCGCCCGTAGCGGAGTGATGGTGGCGCTGGGCGTGGCTTTCGCCAGTTTGCAGAGAAACACCGAGGCGGTGACGCGAAGTCGAAACCAACTGCTTGCCGCTCGTTCCGTCCCACTTAAAAAAGATAAGGATGGCCGCTTCTATATTGAGGAGTCCTTCGTCTCAGGCTCAAGCATTGCTGATGGTCACTTCAATTTCGACCAGATTCCGAAAGGAGAAGGTCCTGACGCTGAACGACGTTATCCGACGCCCGAGCAGATCGAGGCCATAGGTGAGTACAATGAGATGATCCGAGAAAGTATGTATAGGAACGATCAACTTGGGACCGCTCGTCTGGATTTGATGGGTGACTTTCTCGAAGACAGTGGTTTCTTGGACGACACTGCGTTCAGAAAATCCTATGAGTATCTGCTCCAAAAGACCCGACCGGGAGCCGGAAATGGCTGGCAGTCCGGATATATCTCGAGCGATGACGATCTCATCACCGAGGCACTCTCGGCGGGACTGGGGATGCCACTGACATCCTTCATGACCCGGGACCAGAAGCGACTCTATGAAGACGAGCAGGCCGCGCAGCAGGCGCTGGCCGCGCTGCAGCGCCAGGGCGAGGAGCAGCTTGGCAATCCCAAGAACCCCCTGACGCGGGTGGGACCGCCATGTACGCCTACCCCCAGCCCGAACGCCCCCTGTCTATGACATGCCAATGTTTCCACAAGGCGCGGCTCTGGCGCGGCGCGGTTTTCGACCTATTTGAAAGCGCGAGGGCGGGGCGGTTGCCGGCTCCGCCTCTTGTGCTGGCAAAGTCGGGCGCGATCGTGTAGGAACGCGCCGAACGTTGCGGTGGAGGGCCGGACCGAAAGGTTGGGCCCGGCGCCGCTTTGGGTTTTTTGAAGGCGTCCCATGCAGACCGTATTGATTGTCGTCCACCTGATGGTGGTACTGGCGCTGATCGGCGTCGTGCTGATCCAGCGCTCCGAAGGCGGTGGCCTCGGCATTGGCGGCGGTGGTGGCGGCGGCGCAGGTGGCGGCTTCTTCTCGGCCCGCGGCACCGCGAACGCGCTGACCCGCGCGACCGCGATTCTCGCCGGCCTGTTCTTCCTCACCAGCCTCTCGCTCACCGTGGTGGCGGGCTGGGGCCGTGGCCCGGCGACGATCTTCAACGCGCCGACCACGCTGCCTTCCGGCGCTCCGGCGCCCGCGCCCGGCGGCACGGTGCTCGACCAGCTTCAGGGCGCCCAGCCGGCTCCCACGGCGCCGGCCGGCCCGCAGGTCCCGCAGTCCCAGTAAGACCCTTCCGCGGCTGTGAGGTCGCGGTCGGCTTTTTCCACGTTTCCACAGGCGAGGGGCCGAACTTTACGGCGGCCTCTCGTCGAATCGCGTTTTTGCAGCTAGAAACCCAATTCCATGGCGCGCTATATCTTCATCACCGGCGGCGTCGTGTCCTCGCTTGGCAAGGGCCTCGCTTCCGCCGCCCTCGGCGCGCTGTTGCAGGCTCGTGGCTACAAGACGCGGCTGCGTAAGCTCGACCCCTACCTCAACGTCGATCCGGGCACGATGAGCCCGTATCAGCACGGTGAGGTGTTCGTCACCGACGACGGCGCCGAGACCGATCTCGATCTTGGCCATTATGAGCGCTTCACCGGGCGACCGGCCACCAAGGCCGACAACATCACCACCGGGCGCATCTATCAGGACATTCTCACCAAGGAGCGGCGCGGCGACTATCTCGGCGCCACCATCCAGGTGATTCCGCACGTCACCAACGCCATCAAGGAATTCGTGCTCTCGGGTAACGAGGGCTATGATTTCGTGCTGGTGGAGATCGGCGGCACGGTGGGCGACATCGAGGCGATGCCGTTCCTGGAGGCGATCCGCCAGATCGGCAACGACCTGCCGCGCAAGCACTGCATCTATGTGCACCTGACGCTGCTGCCCTACATCCCCTCGGCCGGCGAGCTGAAGACCAAGCCGACCCAGCACTCGGTCAAGGAACTGCGGGCGCTCGGCATCCAGCCGGACATTCTGATGTGCCGCACCGACCGGGAAATCCCCCGCGAGGAGCGCCGCAAGCTCGGCCTGTTCTGCAATGTCCGCGAGAGCGCGGTGATCGAGGCGCGCGACGCCGACAACATCTACGCCGTACCCTCGGCCTATCACGAGGCCGGTCTCGACGGTGAGGTTCTGGCGGCATTCGGCATCGAGCCGGCGCCCGAGCCAGACCTGACGCGCTGGAAGAAGGTGGAAGCGGGCATCCGCAATCCGGAAGGCGCCGTCACCATCGCCATCGTCGGCAAGTACACCGGCATGAAGGACGCCTACAAGTCGCTCATCGAGGCGCTGGCCCATGGCGGGCTCGCCAATAATGTGCGCGTCAATCTCGACTGGATCGAGAGCGAGATCTTCGAGCGCGAGGACCCCGCGCCGTTCCTTGAGCACGTCCACGGCATCCTGGTGCCCGGCGGCTTCGGCCAGCGTGGCGCCGAAGGCAAGATTCGCGCGGCACAGTTTGCGCGTGAGCGCCGCGTGCCCTATTTCGGCATCTGCTTCGGCATGCAGATGGCGGTGATCGAGGCGACGCGGAACCTCGCCGGCGTCGAGGCGGCGAACTCCACCGAGTTCGGCGCGACCGGCGAGCCGGTGGTCGGCCTGCTGACCGAATGGCTGCGCGGCAATGAGCTGGAAAAGCGCGGCTTGAACGGCGATCTCGGCGGCACCATGCGCCTTGGCGCCTATCCCGCCGCGTTGACCCCGGCGAGCCGGGTGTCGGAGATTTACGGCTCGACCGAGATATCCGAGCGCCACCGCCATCGCTACGAGGTCAACATGGCCTATCGCGACCGGCTGGAAGCCTGCGGTATGCGCTTCTCCGGCCTCTCACCGGACGGGCTGCTGCCGGAGATCATCGAATATCCGGATCACCCATGGTTCGTCGGCGTGCAGTTCCATCCCGAGCTGAAGTCGCGCCCGTTCGAGCCGCACCCGCTGTTCGCGTCCTTCATCGGCGCGGCGGCGGTGCAGAGCCGGCTGTTCTGACGCGCGCCGATCCTCGGAACGCGCTCTCCGTCATCCCGGCCGACGCGCCGGGATCGCTTCCCGATATTTGACGCGATCCCGCACCGGTCTCCGGCCACCGGGATGACGACCGCCGGGACACGCCTGTCCACAGATCGCTGCCGGGTGGCAATCGGGGCTGGATTCCCCCATCCGCCCCGTGCTCTCCTGCCGATATCGTCTCGTCAGGAGTAAGCCCATGCCCCGCGGTCTCGACCATGTCGTCCATGTCGTCCGGGACCTCGAAGCCGCCGGCGAGCTTTACGACATGCTCGGCTTCACCGTGGGCGCGCGCAATCGCCATCCCTGGGGCACGCATAACCGGCTGGTGCAGACGCCGGGCTTCTTTGTCGAGCTGCTGGAGATCGCCGAGCCCGAGGCGATTCCCCCTGCCTCAGAAGGCGTGTTCTCCTTCGGCGCCTTCAACCAGGATTTCCTCGCCACCGCCGGTCAAGGGCTTTCGATGCTGGTGCTGGAAGGCGTCGAGCCAGCCGCGGACAAGCTGGAGTTCGATGCCGCCGGCTATGGCGGGTTCGAGACCTTCGATTTCGCGCGGCAGGGCAAGCGGCCGGACGGCTCGGATGTCGAGGTCGCATTCACGCTGGCCTTCGCGCGCGATCCGGAGTCGCCCCATGCCGGCTTCTTCACCTGCCGGCAGCGCTTCCCGGACAATTTCTGGTCGCCGGACCTGCAGCGCCATATGAACGGCACGACCTCGATCGCCGGGGTGGTGCTGGTCGCGGCGGATCCGGCGAGCCATCTCGATTTCCTCGCCACCTTTCTCGATGTGCCGTTCCGCCGCGCGGTGGACGGCTGGCACATCGCGCAAACGCCGCGCGGGGCGGTCGACCTGATGAGCCCGGATATCTACACGCAGCGCTTCGGCGTCGCCGCCCCGGCCGATCAGGGCCTGCGCCTCGCCGCGCTGCGCTTCGCGGTCGCCGACATCACCAAGGCGCGGCGGCGCGTGGCGTCGAGCCGCATGTCGGCCGAGGAGATCGAGGGCATCATCGTGATCGGTCCCAAGGCCGCGCTCGGCGCCGCGCTGGTGTTCGAGGCGGCGGACTGAAGCGTCTCCCGTCGCGAGAAAACAAAAAAGGCCCGGAATGACTTCCGGGCCTTTTTTCATGTGGTTTGTCGCGATGGTGCGCGGCGCCCTCAGGGCGTCACCTTCTCCACCGTGACCCGCGCGGTCTGCTGGGCCGCACGGCCGGGCAGCAGAGCCAGGGCGCGGGCACGCAGGCTGGCCCAGGTCTCGAGGGCGTTCAGGCTGGAGCCTTCCAGCCAGCCGATCAGCGCGGCGGCGAGGAAGGGCAGGCTCTGGATCGCCAGGGCGAAGGCGAACAGGTCGACTTCGACCACCGCGTGCCAGTTGGTCATGCGCAGGCCGATGGCGGCCAGCATCAGGCCGACGCCGATCACGGTCTCCGGCAGCGCCGGGAAGGCGCGGGCCGCGCCGGCGAGCCAGGAGCCCTTGGCGGTGCGGGCGAAGGCGAGGTCCTTGTAGCGGAACCCGTCATAGACCGCCTTGGCGACGGTGAACTGCACCGCCATGGCCGCGATCGCCGCGCCGATCATCCGCACAGGGGTGGTGGCGACGCGCAGGCGGTACAGCGCGCAGAAGTGCAGCACATAGATGCCGAAGCAGAACAGGATCGGCACGGTGAGGATGCGCTGCGGCACCGCGATGCCGAAGCCGAGCACGAAGGGCACCCAGGCGAGGCTGAGGATCGCCACCAGCGCGCCCACGCTCTCCGAGCCGAGCCAGCTCACCCAGCCGATGCCGAATTCGCGGCGCTGCGCCGGGGTGAGGCGGGTGCCGCCATTCGGCAGCATCCGGTGCCAGTGCTTCTTCACGATCTGCATGCCGCCATAGGCCCAACGGTGGCGCTGCTTCTTGAACGAGGCGAAGTCGTCCGGCAGCAGGCCCCAGCCATAGCGGGTGTTGGTGTAGTGGCTCTTCCAGCCGCGCTCGACGATCGAGAGGCCCAGATCGGTGTCCTCGCAGATGGTGTCGCTCGACCAGTCGCCGGCCTCGACCATGGCGGCGCGGCGGATCAGGCACATGGTGCCGTGAACGACGATGGCGTCGTGCTCGTTGCGCTGGACCATGCCAATGTCGAAGAAGCCGGCATATTCGGTATTCATCGCCTCGTGCATGAGGCTCTTATTGGCGTCGCGATGGTCCTGCGGCGCCTGCACGATGCCGACGGTCGGGTCCTCGAAGGTCGGCACGAGGTCGCGCAGCCAGTTCGGGTCGACCATGTAGTCGGCATCGATCACGCCGATGATCTCGGCGTCCGGCGCGGTCTTCTCCATGGCGACGCGCAGCGCGCCGGCCTTGAAGCCCTCGATTTTGGGGAGGTTGATGAACTTGAAGCGCTCGCCGAGTTGCTCGCAATAGGCCTCGATCGGCTCCCAGAACGCCGGGTCGGGCGTGTTGTTGATGATGACCAGGCACTCGAAGTTCGGCCAGTTCAGCCGCGCCACGCTGTCGAGCGTGAGCTTCAGCATCTCCGGCGGCTCCTTATAGGCCGGGATGTGGATCGAGACCTTCGGGGTGCGCGCCGGCATCACATCGCCCTTGGCGCCGTCATTGCGCAGCAGGCGGCGCGGGGCGTGGCCGAAGGCGATGGTGGCCAGCTCCTCGACCCGGTACAGCATGACCACGACCAGCGGTACCAGCAGCACGATGCTGGCGATAAAGGTCACGACATTGCCGCCGACGATGTAGTGGGTGATCCAGTGATCGGCGACAGTCGCGATCCAGGCGCCGACCAGGCTTGCCGCGCCCATCATCACCAGCGCCTGCGTCATGGTGAGACGCGCGAAGCGGAACACCGGCAGCGAGAAGGCGATGCCGAGCAGCAGCGCGATCGCCGCCGTTGCGGTGTAGGTGGAGGGCGTAAGCGGGCCGGATAGCGGGAACTTCAGCTCGCGATTGGCATCGAGCAGGCCCCAGTACTGGCCGACGCTGCCTTCGAAGCTCTTCCACGGCGCATCGAACGCCTCGATGATGTTGTAGTCGATGCCGAGCGCATCGGCGCGCGCGACGAAATTGCGGATGATCTGGCCCTGTTCCAGCTCGCCGGGCACCGCGTCGTCGCGGTTGTAGCCCTGGCTCGGCCAGCCGAACTCGGCGATCACGATGCGCTTCCCGGGATAGGTGGCGCGGAGGCGGTCATAGATGGCGATGGTATGGTCGACCACCTGCTGCGGCGTCACGCCTTCCCAATAGGGCAGCATGTGCGCGGCGATGTAGTCGACGGCGGAGACCAGCTCGGGATGCGCCAGCCATACGTCCCAGGTCTCACCCGTGGTGACCGGTACGTTGGTCTCGCGCTTCACGCGGCGAATGGTCTCGATCAGCTGCTCGGGCGTACGCTCGGCGCGCAAGATCGACTCGTTGCCGACCACGATGCCGACGACGTTGGAATTTTTCTTCGCCGCCTCGACCGCGTTGGTGATCTCGCGCTCGTTACGCGCCTCGTCCTCGTCGAGCCAGGCGCCGACTGTGACCTTCAGGCCGTCCTCGCCCGCGAGGCGCGCGACATGCTCCAGGCCGCCGGTCGAGGCATAGGTACGCACCGCCTTGGTGTAGGGGGCGACCGCATCGACGTCGGCACGGATCTGCGCTTCCGTGGTCGGCTCGCCCTTGTCCGGGTTGGCATCGCGGCCATAGGGCGCGAAGGACATGCTGGCGAGGCGGTCGGAAATGCCGGGAGCGGTCACCTCCTCGCGCATTGCCAGCCACATGAAGGCATGCACGGACGTGACCACCGCAAGAGCAGCGGCAGCGACACGAACAGCGGGACGCATGGAACTAACCCACGGATGGAGTGAGGTAACGGGTGACATATAGTACAATTTTAACGCGGTTGCAGCATGTCCTGCGCCGCATCGCGATATTTCCGATGTGATTCGGCGCAAGCCTTTTACGGCGGGGCAACGCGACAGGACGGAATATGGTTCCGCACTGTGGCAGGGCCGTGTCGCCGCCGCGGCTCGGCCATGATTTCATTGCGCTGCAAACGCCTTGCGGATGAATGCTCGTTCATCCGGCGAAACCGACGCTGGGCGCTTGCCTCACTG
>NZ_JAZDRM010000033.1:0-52358 GCF_047501495.1 Ancylobacter sp. G4_0304
CGAGGCGATGCTGCGCGCCGAGATCGCCGGCGCCCTGCCCGATCATCTGCCGCCCGAGCATATCCAGGTGGTCGAGCGCCTGCCGCGCGATGCCGGCGGCGCGGACGCCTCGGGCGCGGTCATCACGAAAGGCGGCGGTGCGAGAGGGCGGGCGCGGGCGTTGAGGTCGGGAGCGGCGGGCTGGTCCGGTGTGCCGGCAAAGGGCAGTTCGCCGCGCACCGCGCCATAGAGCAGCGCGCCCACCGCGCAGCCGGCCGCGAACAGCAGGCATACCGAAAGCCGCCCGGCCAGGGCGGAGTCCAGTGGGCGCTGCGTCGGACGCGGGGACGGTACGGGATGGGACAACGCGCAACCGTGATCGGGTGACAACCACGGCTTTTATAATGAACGCTTCGTAAACGGATCGCTAAGGCGCTTGCCGGGGCCCGGGCGCTACAGGCTGCGCCGCACCCGGTCGCTCAGGTTGCGGCGGTCGCGCAGGATGGCGTCAAGCGCGGCCTGCTGGTCCGGCGTCGCTGGGAACTGGCCGAGTTGGTCGATCTGGTTGAGCGCGACCAGCCGCAGCAGGTCCTCCCTCGCGGCGCCGCCGGCATCGCGCGGCAGGCGCTCGACCACCTGGATATGCTCGGGCGGCAGATGATCGGGCAGGGCGCCGGCGATCTCGGCGCGCAGCATCGCCTCGCTGACCGAATCGTCGGCCTCGACGAAGGCGTAGAGGCCGAAGCTGTGGCCGGCGGTGGGGAAGTCCATGATCTGGACCTCGCGCACGCCCGGCACCGCCGCCATCGCCTGCGCGAGGCGGGGGCCCTGCTCCATGGCGCGCGGGCCGCGCCCTTCGGTGTCGTGGTAGTTCAGCAGGCGACGGGTGACGAAATTATAGACGCGTTTGCCGGTCGCCATCCAGACGCGGGTGAACAGCGTCTTGCGGGCGAGGATGCGCTTTTCAGTGGCGGTCAGCGCCTCGGGGCAATAGCTGCGCTTCTGCTTGAGAAGGTGGCGGATATCCTCATAGGCAGCGACGCGGAAGGCCTTCGAGCGGCGCCGGAAGCAGAAGGCGAGCTGGAAATCCATCAGCAACGCCTGTCCGTCGGCGGTGTAGAGCCAGTTCTGCGGCTTGGCGAGGTCGTTATGGGCGATGTTGCGGCGGTGCACCGCGCGCAGCCCCTTGCGGGCCGAGGCGAACCAGGCGGTGTCGCCATAGGGCCGCGCGATCTGCAGCGGCACGCCGTCGACCCAGCCGCGCACCAGCCAGCCTTCCTCCAGCGCATAGACCGGCACGGTGTAGCCCGAGCCCTCCGCCCGGCGCAGCGCCTTCGCCTCACGCTTGGCGAAATGACGGGCAAGCGGCTTGATCCACCACGCCACGTCGGAATAGCGGCGACGCACGGCGGGGAAAGCGCGGCCGGCGTCGTCGTGCCAGTGGCCGCGTTCGATGGTGCTGAAGACATCGCGCTTCAGCACGGTATCCAGTTCGAACTGTCCGCTCACGCCGCTGCCTCGACGGTCGAATCGACCTCTGCTGCGGCCCAGCCATCGAGGTCGCGCAGCGCGCGGCGCGCCATTTCCTGCTTCTTGGCGGCGGTCTTCTGCGGGCCCTTGAGCCGCTTGCCGTCTTCGTCGTGCAGCGGATTGGCGACGAGGGGCGGGAACAGGCCGAAATTGATGTTCATCGGCTGGAACGAGCGCGGGCCGGGCTCCACGGTTTCGATATGCCCGCCGGTGATGTGGCCGAGCAGGGCGCCGAGCGCGGAGGTGGCGGGCGGGGGCGTCAGTTGCCGGCCCAGCCGCTCGAAGCTGGCGAACAGGCCGGCGAGCAGGCCGATCGACGCGCTCTCGACATAGCCCTCGCAGCCGGTGATCTGGCCGGCGAAGCGCAGGCGCGGCTCGGCCTTCAGGCGCAGCGTGGCGTCGAGCAGCTTGGGCGAATTGAGATAGGTGTTGCGGTGCAGGCCGCCGAGCCGGGCGAATTCCGCGTTCTCCAGCCCCGGAATCATGCGGAACAGGCGAACCTGATCGGCGTAGCGGGTCTTGGTCTGGAAGCCGACCATGTTGAACAGCGTGCCGAGCGCGTTGTCCTGCCGGAGCTGGACCACGGCATAGGCCTTCACGGTCGGGTTGTGGGCGTTGGTGAGGCCCATTGGCTTCATCGGGCCGTGGCGCAGCGTTTCGGGGCCGCGCGCGGCCATGACCTCGATCGGCAGGCAGCCGTCGAAATAGGGGGTGTTGGCCTCGAATTCGCGGAACGGCACGGTGTCGGAGGCGACCAGCGCGCTCACGAAGGCCTCGTACTGCGCCTTGTCCATCGGGCAGTTGATGTAGTCGGCGCCGGTGCCGCCCGGCCCCGCCTTGTCGTAGCGCGACTGGAACCAGCACACGTTCATGTCGATCGAATCGAAATGCACGATGGGCGCGATGGCGTCGAAGAAGGCGAGCGCGGTCTCGTCGGTGCGGGCGCGGATCGCCTCGGCAAGGGCCGGCGAGGTGAGGGGGCCGGTGGCCACGACCACGCTGTCCCACTCCTCGGGCGGCAGGCCGCCGACCTCGCGGCGGTCGACCGTGATCAGCGGGTTGGCCTCGATGGCGTCCGTGACGGCCTGCGCGAAGCCCTCGCGATCCACCGCCAGCGCACCGCCGGCGGGAATCTGGTGCGTGTCGGCGCAGTTCATGATCAGCGAGCCGAGCCGGCGCATCTCGGCGTGGAGCACGCCGACCGCGTTGGAAGTCGCGTCGTCGGAGCGGAAGGAATTCGAGCAGACCAGCTCCGCTAGCCGGTCGCCCTGATGGGCGTCGGTGCCGCGCTCCGGGCGCATCTCGTGCAGCACCACGGGCACGCCGCGCCGGGCGATCTGCCACGCCGCTTCCGAGCCTGCGAGGCCGCCGCCGACGACGTGGATGGGGCGGGTGGTTTCGATGCTCATGCCGTTCCGGTCCGAATTCACGAGCGGCCGTTTAGCACGGATCGTGACAAGCTGTGCAGTCCGGGCGGGATGCCTTGTGGACGCGGCCGTGCCCGCAAACGAAAACGGCCCCGGAAATCCGGGGCCGTCCGTACATCTAGGCGTAACGTCGATCGATCAGGCGGCGGCGGCGGCGCGGCGCGCAACACGCACGATCTCGCTGCGCGACACGTTGATGTCGGCAAGGGTGCGGTCGTCGAGCTGCGACAGCTCGAGAAGGGTGCGGCGGTAAGCCTGCCAGCGGCGGATCTGCTTGGCAACAAGGCCCCAGAGCAGCATTTTAGTCTCCATCAGTTAAAGGCAATGGATCGCGGCCGCATCGCAGCTGCACGTCCATTAATCATCCTGGTGCCTATATATTCGACACCTTGCCCAAACAGTAGGAAATATACTGCATTCCAGCCCTGCGCCGCCCGCATGACGCGCTCATATTTCATTCACGATTCGCGGGGCGCGGAGCGGGCGGAAAACGACAAGGCGCGCGGAAGGGCTCCGCGCGCCTCGTTTTCCAAGGGTTTGGCCGGGCTCAGATTCCGGCGAGCGCCTGTTCCAGATCGGCGATGATGTCGGCGACATCCTCGATGCCGACCGAGATGCGGATCACGTCCGGTCCTGCGCCGGCGGCGGTCTTCTGGACGTCCGACAATTGCCGGTGCGTGGTCGAGGCCGGGTGGATGATCAGCGAGCGGGTGTCGCCGACATTGGCGAGATGCGAGAACAGCCGCACGCGCGACACCACCGCTGCGCCGGCCTCGTAGCCGCCCTGCACGCCGAAGGTGAACACCGCGCCCGCGCCCTTGGGGAGGTAGCGCTGGGCGAGATTGTAATAGCGGTCGCCTGGCAGGCCGGGATAGCTCACCCATTCCACCTTGGGATGGTCGGACAGGAAGCCGGCCACTGCGCGCGCGTTCTCGCAATGCCTCTGCATGCGGAGCGGCAGGGTCTCGATGCCGGTGAGCAGCAGGAAGGCGTTGAACGGGGAGAGCGCGGGGCCGAGATCGCGCAGGCCGAGCACGCGGGCGGCGATGGCGAAGGCGAAATTGCCGAAGGCTTCGCCCAGCACCATGCCATTATATTCCGGGCGCGGCTGCGACAGCATCGGATAGCGCGCGTCGCGCAGCCAGTTGAACGTGCCGCCATCGACGATGATGCCGCCGATCGAGTTGCCATGGCCACCGAGAAACTTGGTCGCCGAATGCACCACGATGTCGGCGCCGTGCTCGAAGGGGCGGATCAGGTAGGGGGTGGCCAGCGTGTTGTCGACGATGAGCGGCACGCCGGCACGGCGCGCGACCTTCGAGATTCCCTCGATATCGGTGACCACGCCGCCGGGATTGGCGATCGATTCGATGAAGATCGCCTTGGTGCGCGGGGAGACCGCGCGGGCGAAGGATTCGGGATCGTCGCCATCGGCCCACACCACGTTCCAGCCAAAGCTCTTGAAGGCGTGGTTGAACTGGTTGACCGAGCCGCCATAGAGCTTGTTTGAGGCAATGAACTCGTCGCCTGGCGCCAGCAGGGTCTGGAAGGTGAGAAGCTGGGCGGCGTGGCCGGACGCCACCGCCAGCGCGGCGGTGCCATCTTCCAGCGCCGCCACGCGCTCCTCCAGAACCGCCGTCGTAGGGTTGGTGATGCGCGTGTAGATGTTGCCGAACGCCTGCAGGCCAAACAACGCCGCGGCCTGGTCGACATCCTCGAACACGAAGGAGGTGGTCTGGTAGATCGGCGTCACCCGCGCCTTGGTGGTGGGATCCGGCTGCGCGCCGGCATGGACGGCGAGGGTGGAAAAGCCCGGTGCGTGGGCGGTGTCGTGCGGCGTGTCGGTCATGGGCATCCTCCTCGCGTCCCCTCTGTCGGGGCTGTTCGACGGTCACGCAACCATGGCGGCGGAAGGTGATGCAAGTACCTATCTCTACAGATGCAAGGGCGTGCGGTCGCCAGCTCCCGGTGAGTGGAGGGCAACGGCGCGGGCATCTTTCAGCGTTTCAGCGGCTTTGCCGGTGATGGCTGCGCATCAAAGCGGAGCCGAGATGCCGAGCCGGGGAATCTCGATCGCCGGGCAGCGGTCCATGATCACCGCGACGCCGGCGGCTTCCGCCTTCGCTGCGGCGGCATCATCGCGCACGCCGAGCTGTCCCCAAATGAGCTTCGGGCGCGGAGAGAGGGCGAGCGCCTCGTCGACCACCCCGCTCAGATATTCGGGCGCGCGGAACACATCCACCATGTCAATCGGCTCGGGAACATCCGCGAGACGGGCATAGGTCGGCAGGCCGGCAATGTCGCGCCCCGCCTGACCGGGGTTGATCGCGATGACCCGGTAGCCGCGCGCGGCGAGGTAACGCGCCACGCCATGGCTCGGCCGCGCCGGATTGGGACTGGCGCCGACCACCGCGATGGTGCGAACCCGGCCGAGCCAGCCGGCGATGGCGTCGTCGTCATAATGATCGTGATCGATGGCAGCGGTCATGCGAAAGCTCTCCTGCGCGAACATGCGGTTTCCATCAATATGGTGCGCGGTGGGCATCAAAACTATTGGCGTGCGCGCGGGCCGGGCGCGCGGCCTAATGCGCCCGCGAAAAACGACAGGGAGGCGCGCCGATGCGCATGGATGCCGGACAATTGCAGGCCTATCTGGTGAAGGAGTTTCCGCAGGCCTTCGGACCGGGGCGTGCCCATGAGGTGGTGCGGGTCGATGCCGGCGGGATCGGCCTGAAGCTGGAGGCCGGCGACGAGCATCTGCGCCCCGGCGCCACGGTCTCCGGCCCGGCGATGATGGGGCTCGCCGACATCGCGGCCTATGCGGCGATCCTCGCCGCCATCGGTCCGGTGCCGCTGGCGGTGACCACCAATTTCTCGATCAACTTCCTGCGCAAGCCGGAGCCGGGCGCGATCATCGCCGATGCCAGCCTGCTCAAGCTCGGCCAGCGGCTCGCCGTGTGCGAGGTGGGCCTTCGCGCGCCTGCGACCGGCGCCGATCCCTATGCTCAAGCGGGCGAGGAGGCGCTTTACGCCCACGCCGTGACCACCTATTCGATCCCGCCGCGAGCGATTTGAGGCACCTATTGGAAGGTATTAAAATACCAACTTTATAAGCATTTGATTTCGCTTATATATTTCGGATATGTGCGCATTGACGTTACGCGCCGCTTCGCGTAGAAGCCGCCCTAAGTGAAATGCGGCCGCGAGAGGCTGCATGTCTCTCGCATATGGAATGGTCTCATGAAGACGTTTTCGGCAAAACCCGCCGATGTTGTGAAGAAGTGGGTCGTGATCGACGCCTCCGGCCTCGTGGTCGGCCGTCTCGCGACCATCATCGCGACCCGCCTGAAGGGCAAGCACAAGCCGACCTACACCCCCCACGTCGATTGCGGCGACAACATCGTCGTCATCAACGCGGAGAAGGTGGTGCTGACCGGCGCCAAGCGCGACGACAAGGTCTATTACCACCACACCGGCTTCCCCGGCGGCATCAAGGAGCGGACTGCGAAGTTCATCCTCGAAGGCCGTTTCCCGGAGCGCGTCGTGGAGAAGGCCGTGGAGCGCATGCTCGCCCGTGGCCCGCTCGGCCGCAAGCTGATGGGCAATCTGCGTGTCTACAAGGGCGCCAGCCACCCGCACGAGGCCCAGCAGCCGGAAGTGCTCGACGTCGCTGCGCTCAACCGTAAGAATGTGGGGAACTGACATGGCCGAGCTCAAGTCGCTCGACGGGCTCGAAGCCCTGAAGACCCAGGCCGACGACGCGCCCAAGCACGTCCAGAAGCTGGACAAGTTCGGCCGCGCCTACGCCACCGGCAAGCGCAAGAACGCGGTTGCCCGCGTGTGGGTCCGTCCCGGCACCGGCAAGATCACCGTCAACGAGCGCACCCTCGAGGTGTATTTCGCCCGTCCGGTGCTGCGCATGATCATCAACCAGCCCTTCGGCGTCGCCAACCGCGTCGGCCAGTATGACATCGTCGCCACGGTTTCCGGCGGCGGTCTCTCCGGCCAGGCCGGCGCTCTGCGCCACGGCATCTCTCGCGCGCTCACCTATTATGAGCCCGAGCTGCGCAGCCCGCTGAAGAAGGGTGGCTTCCTGACCCGCGACTCGCGTGTCGTCGAGCGTAAGAAGTACGGCAAGGCCAAGGCCCGCCGCAGCTTCCAGTTCTCGAAGCGCTGATCGTTTCTGCACCGTCAATTCGAGAGGGGCAGGCCGCAAGGCCTGCCCCTTTTGCTTTGGCGGCGCTATGCTCCCCTGCGTGAAGCGGGCGAAAGGCTTTGCGCGAGGGCGTTGGCGGGGACCGGGGAGCTCCGGTTGTTCGATGCGATTGGACCCCTGGACCTTATGGGTCATCGTCACAATGGTCGCGGTGCTGGCCGCCGTCGCGATGAATATCGCCTGGCTCGCCAGCCCGCGCGAGCGCTCGCTTGCGTATTGGAGCCTCGGCGTTCTGACTCAGGTGCTTGGGCTCGTAGGTATCCTGCTGCGCGGTAGCCTGCCGGAATTCTGGGTCATCCTGTTCGCCAACGCGCTGCTGTTCGTCAGCTATAGCCTGCTGCGGATCGCGATCCGACAATTCGCCGGGCTGCCGCTGAAGTGGCATCAAATGCTCTATGCGCCGGTGCTGTGGGCGGTGTTGTGTAGCTTTCCCGCTTTCGTCGAGTCGCTGCCTGCCCGCATCAGCGTGTTCTCGCTGCTCTCGGCAGCGCTGCTCGCTTTGGGGGTGCTCGACCTCGAACGGGTGAAGGGCCATGGCGGGATTGGCCGCTGGGGCATGCGGTGCACGCTGGGCTTCACGGTCGCGCTGCATCTCGTGCGTGCGGTGCTTATGTGGGGGGCCGACAGCGTGCATGGCGCACCGATCATCAGCTCCAGCGCGGCGGCATGGTTCGGGCTCACCGGCATGTCCGGCCTGCTGCTGGCGAGCTTCATGCTGCTATTGATGGTGCGCGAGCGTTCGGAGCTGCAGCTGCGGCGCGCCGCGCAGGTCGACGAGCTGACCAGCCTGCCGAACCGGCGCGGTTTTCAGGAACAGGCGATCGCGGCCTGCCATGCCGGGGGCGTGATCGCGGTGGTGCTGCTCGACATCGATCATTTCAAGCAGATCAACGACCGTCACGGCCACGCGACCGGCGACCACGTGTTGCGGATCTTCGGGCAGGTGCTGCACGCCAGCGCCCTCGGGCGCGGCGCGATCGGGCGCATGGGCGGCGAGGAATTCGCGGCGCTGCTGAAAGGGCTCGATCTCGCCACGGCGCGTGCCCGCGCCGAGCAATTCCGGGCTGCATTCCGCGACGAAAGCACGCGGCTCAAACCCGGCGAGGCTGGGGCTCGGCTCATGGCGACGGTGAGCATCGGAATCGCTCGCGCGCGGCTGGAGCCGACGACCTGTCCGGTTACCGCGCAGACGCGGCTGGACTTGCTGCTGAGCCGAGCCGACGCTGCTCTCTACGCCGCGAAGGCGGCTGGACGCGATCGCGTCGAGGCCGCCGAGACTGAAATCGTCGAGAGGCCTTCCTGATCGTTCGGATGATTTTATCCGATGGAGAAAGGGTTTGGTTGATTCGAGGGGCGGCGGCGCGCTCGTCGATGGCCGGCCACCCTGCAGCGTTGCTGGCCTTTTTCTTTGCGTCGCGGTCGCGTATCCATCATGCGTCGGGTCACTCCCGGCGGGAATCGAGCGCCGATCCTCACCGGCCACCGTGCGGGCGGACCGAGATGGGCGAGGGCGCCGAGGCACGGCAAAGCCGTGCCTTTTGGGGGCGGAGCGTGCGGTCGGTTATGTTCTATGATCCGATGACGGTCTGGTACTTCGCCCTCTTCATGATGATGGTGTTGGCCGGCGTCATGTTCTTCTCCTGGCTGATCATGCAGGAGGAGGCGGCACTCGGCTGGTGGGGCGGGGCGCTGCTGCTGGTGATGCTGGGCATTGGCGGCGTGATCGGTCGCGGAACGCTGCCCGATTTCGTCTCGATCGAACTGGCGAATGCCGTCGTGCTGCTGGCGGCTCTCTGTGCCTGGACCGGTTTCCGCTCATTCGAACGGCGCCCGCCGCTCTGGCTGGTGATCGCGGTCGTGCCGATATTCTGGATCGCGCTCTGCCAGTTTCCGCTGTTCCAGAACTCGGTTTTCAACCGCACCATGCTGCTGTCGGGGCTGATGGCGCTGATCATGGGCAGCGCGGTCTATGAGCTGTGGCGGGGGCGGGCCGAGCGCATGATCGCGCGCACCGCTGCCATCGCGCTCATCGTGGGCCACATGATGCTGATTCTGCTGCGCCCGGTGATCATCGGCAATGTCGGCGAGAACATGAGCCGCACCGGCATGATGCTGCGCGACCCTTATCTCGCCTGGTACGCCCATGAATGGATCGCGTTCCTTGTCATCATGAGCTTCATCGTCATCGGGCTGGTGCGTGAGCGGCGCGAGCTCAATCTGCGCCATGCCTCGATGATCGACGAACTGACCGGGCTGCTGAACCGTCGTGGCTTCATGGCGCGATCGGTGCAGGTTTGCCATCCCGGCGGGCAGGTGGCGCTGCTGGCGCTCGACCTCGACCGGTTCAAGGAGGTGAACGACCGGCACGGACATGCCGGCGGCGACCGGCTTCTGGTGCTGTTCGCCGACGTGCTGCGGGCCACGGTACGCGCCGGCGACATCGTGGCGCGCGTCGGCGGGGAGGAGTTCGACGTGCTCATGCCGGGTGCCAGCGCCGAGGCGGCACTGATGGGGGCGGAACGTGTGCGCCAGGCATTCCGGCAAAGCGCGCAGCGGCTCGGCATGGACGGCATCGAAGGCACGGTGAGCATCGGTGTCGCGAGCGGCGAGATGCCGCCCGGTGGGTTTCCCGACAGCGTGGGGCCGCTGATGGCGCGGGCCGACATCGCGCTCTACCGCGCCAAGGCGCTGGGGCGCAATCGCGTCGAGCTGTTCGAGGCGGTGGAGAGCACGGTGGTGCCGATCTCCCCAGCTGGCGCGTTTCCCCGTCAGGACCGCCGGGCGCGCTGACGCCGTTCCCGATCGGGACGAAGGCTCTGCAACCGAACGCAAAAAGGGCGCCCGAAGGCGCCCTTTCGCAGGTCCGCTCCCGAAGGGATCAGACGGAGTAGTACATCTCGAACTCGACCGGGTGCGGCGTCATTTCGAAACGGGCGACCTCGGTCATCTTGAGGTCGATATAGGCGTTGATGAAGTCGTCGTCGAAGACGCCGCCCTTCTTGAGGTAGTCGCGGTCCTTGTCGAGCGAGGACAGCGCTTCGCGCAGCGAGCCGCACACCGTCGGGATCTTCTTCAGCTCACGCGGGGGCAGGTCGTAGAGGTCCTTGTCCATCGCCTGGCCGGGATCGATCTTGTTCAGGATGCCGTCCATGCCCGCCATCAGCATCGCGGCGAAGGCGAGGTAGGGGTTCGCGCCCGGATCGGGGAAGCGGACCTCAAGACGCTTGGCCTTCGGCGAGGTGGTGTAGGGGATGCGGCAGGACGCCGAGCGATTGCGCGCCGAATAGGCGAGCAGCACGGGGGCCTCATAGCCCGGCACCAGACGCTTGTAGGAATTGGTGAGCGGGTTGGTGAAGGCGTTCAGCGACTTGGCGTGCTTGATGATGCCGCCAATGTACCACAGGCAGTAATCCGAGAGGTCGGCATATTTGTTGCCGGCAAACAAAGGCTTGCCTTCCTTCCAGATCGACTGATGGACATGCATGCCCGAGCCGTTGTCGCCAAAGATCGGCTTCGGCATGAAGGTCGCGGTCTTGCCGTAGATGTTGGCCACCTGGTGGATGCAGTACTTGTAGATCTGCAGGTGGTCGGCCATCGTGACCAGCGGGCCGAACTTCAGGCCGAGCTCGTGCTGGGCGGAAGCGACCTCATGGTGGTGCTTCTCGACCTTGGCGCCCATGCGGGCCATGGCCGCGAGCATTTCGCCGCGCATGTCCTGCGCGCTGTCCACCGGCGGGACGGGGAAGTAGCCGCCCTTGGTGCGCACGCGGTGGCCGAGATTGCCGCCTTCGTACTCGGTATCGCTGTTGGTCGGCAGTTCCGACGAATCCAGCTTGAAGCCGGTGTTGTACGGGTCGGCCTTGAAGCGCACGTCGTCGAAGATGAAAAATTCAGCCTCGGGGCCGAAGAACACGGTGTCGCCGATGCCGGTGCTCTTCACATAGGCTTCCGCCTTCTTGGCGATGCCGCGCGGGTCGCGGCCATAGGGCTCGCCCGTGGTCGGCTCCAGCACGTCGCAGACCACGACAAGGGTGGTCTCGGAGAAGAACGGATCAATACAGCAGGTTTCAAGATCCGGCTGCAGGTGCATGTCGGATTCGTTGATCGCCTTCCAACCAGCGATGGACGAGCCGTCGAACGCCTGACCCTCGGCAAAGAAGTCTTCGTCGACCATCGTGATGTCGAAAGTGACATGCTGCCACTTTCCGCGGGGATCGGTGAAGCGAAGATCAACGTATTTGACGTCGTTCTCCTTGATGAGCTTCATTACGTCCTTGGCCGTCGTCATTTCAGTCGTGCCTTTCTTGTCATTCTGCCCCGCGGGGGCAGGTGAACTCCCAAGCCTATGGCGGGACGTGCGCCGCGTGACAATGGCGTCGCGCATCGTCGCGCGGAACATACGAGCAAGGCGGAGTTTGAACAACATGCGCGCCGCATCGCTTTCGCGTTGCAGCGCGCACATTCAGGTCATGATGTTGGGGAATCCGGCCCGCAGCGGCCGGGTGGCTTCACCCGAACCGCGGCAGCGCTCTGGAAGCGGGCCGGTCTCGACATTGCGCCCGGCGCGCGTGCCACGCTTGCGCGCGGCCCGCGACGCTGGTGCCGCGACGTCTCAGATGGCGTCGACGCCGGACTCGCCGGTGCGGATGCGGATGGCCTCTTCGATATTCGACACGAAGATCTTGCCGTCGCCGATGCGCCCGGTCTGGGCGGCGCGGCGAATGGCATCGATCGCGGTTTCCACCATCTCGTCGCCGACGACGACCTCGATCTTCACCTTGGGCAGGAAATCCACCACGTATTCGGCACCGCGATAGAGTTCGGTGTGCCCTTTCTGCCGGCCGAAACCCTTGGCTTCGGTGACGGTGATGCCCTGCAGCCCGACTTCCTGCAGCGCCTCCTTCACCTCGTCCAGCTTGAAGGGCTTAATGATGGCCTCGATCTTCTTCATTTCATCTCGTCTCCCTGACCCGACGATCCGCGACGCCCTGTCGAGCCGAGCCGCCATCAAGCAGAACCCATGCCAAACGTCTTCGTCGGCTTGAAAATAGCGCGATATCAGCTTCTTGCGAGAGGGAAAATCCGGCGCTTTCCCAAGGGATTTTCGACAGAGATGAATTTATGGGCATATTGTACTAAAATTAGGCAACATTTGCCGGGCGGCCGGCGCTGGCGCCGCGCTAAATTTGTGCATTCGACTTGCGCGCGATCTTCGCCGGTAAAAAGGTAGGTTTTGAAGCTGTCGACGGGTTGGCGCGGCACGGGTCGCGCGCCAAGGGGTTGGCAAGGCGCGGCGCGGGCGGGATGGTAGCGCATGGAACTGCTCGACCCACGGGAAATGGCGCGCGCCGACGCGCTCACGATCGCCGGCGGCGTGCCCGGCCTTGCCCTCATGGAGAAGGCCGGCGCCGCCGTTGCACGCGCTGCCGCTCTGCGCTGTCCACCGGCCGGGCGCGTGCTGGTGCTGTGCGGACCGGGAAACAATGGCGGCGACGGCTTCGTCGCGGCGCGGCTGCTGGCGGGGCAGGGCTACCGGGTCACGCTCGCCTTGCTCGGCGAGCGAGCGACGCTGCGGGGCGATGCCGCCGCGATGGCCGCGCGCTGGGGCGGCCCGGTGCTGCCCGCGCAGGAGGTGGAGCCTGCCGGCGACGTGATCGTCGACGCGCTCTACGGCGCCGGCCTCGCGCGCGATCTCGATGGCGCGGCGCGGGAACTGGTGGAGCGGGTGAACGCCGGCGGTATTCCGGTGGTCGCGGTCGACCTGCCATCGGGGATCGACGGCGCCACCGGCGCCGTGCGCGGGGCGGCGATCCGCGCCGTGGAGAGCGTCACCTTCTTCCGGCGCAAGCCCGGCCATCTGCTGCTGCCGGGTCGGGTTCACTGCGGCAAGGTCACGGTCGCCGATATCGGCATCAGGCCCGCCGTGCTGGACGAGATTGGCCCGCGCACGTTCGAGAACGTGCCCGCGCTGTGGCAGGGGGCGTTCCCGGTACCGCGCGTCGACGGCCATAAATATGACCGAGGCCACCTCGTCGCGGTGTCCGGCCCGGCGCAGGCGACCGGCGCGACGCGGCTTTCCGCGCGGGCGGCGCTGCGGGCCGGGGCGGGGCTGGTGACGGTCGCCTGCCCGCAGGAGGCGCTGGCGATCCATGCTTCCAACCTCTCCGCCGTGATGGTGCGCCCGGTTGAGGATGCGGCGGGGCTCGCCGCTCTGCTGGAGGACCGGCGGCTGTCTACCGTCATTCTCGGCCCCGGCGCCGGTGTGGGCGCGGAGACGCGGGCCAAGCTGGAGGTCGCCCGCGAGCGGCGCCTCGTGCTTGATGCCGACCTTATCACCAGCTTCAAGGGCGAGCCCGAGCAACTGGCGGCGATCGTCGCGGCTTCTCCCGGCGCGATCTTGACGCCCCATGACGGCGAGTTCGCGCGCCTCTTCGCCGGTCACGAGGAGGTGCTCGGGGCACCGTCCAAGCTTGCACGGGCGCGGGCAGGCGCGGCGCTGGTCGGGGCGGTGATCGTGCTGAAAGGTCCCGATACCGTGGTCGCCGCGCCGGACGGGCGGGCCTCGATCGCCGCCAACGCCCCGCCCTGGCTTGCGACGGCCGGCGCGGGTGATGTGCTCGCGGGCATAGCCGGAGGACTGCTGTCCCAGGGAATGGCGCCGTTCGAGGCCGCGAGCGCAGCGGTGTGGCTACATGGCGAGGCGGCGCGGGTGGCCGGGCCGGGGCTGGTGGCGGACGAGCTGATCGACGCGCTCCGGCCGGTCTATGCCGCGCTCTATGCCCAGCTGGGCGTTCCGGGCTGAGTGCGACTCGATTCCGCGCCAACGTCGCGCCGCCGGCCGAGGACGCTGCGAAACGCCGCCAATCCTCGCGAAACCGTGCGGGAAGGCGCTCATTTTGGACTGGCGCAGCGTCATCGCCGTGCTATAAGCCCGCACCCGGCTGGCGGCATCTTTCTCGGGTGCGCGCGCCCGTGCGCCGTTGCGATGAGCGATGGCGCGGGCGTGTTTCGCGGGCGTGGCGGAACTGGTAGACGCGCTGGATTTAGGTTCCAGTGTCGCAAGATGTGGGGGTTCGAGTCCCTCCGCCCGCACCAGACACCCCACGGCGCCCGACGCCTTCCGACCGAAATTTCACCGTCGGGGATTGCGACGCTCGCGCGGCGCGATATCTCGCAACCGATATTCCTAGACGCCGCGCCCGCGGCACTAAAGACGAAGGCCGAAGACATGCAGGTCACCGAACTCCTCGCCGAAGGTCTCAAGCGCGAATATCGCGTGGTGCTGCCGGCCGCCGAACTCGACGCCAAGGCCAATGCCCGCCTCACCGAGCTGAAGGACAAGGTGCGGATCAACGGCTTCCGCCCCGGCAAGGTGCCGGTCGCCCATCTCAAGCGCATGTATGGCAAGTCGGTTCTCGCCGAGGTCATCGACCAGGCGGTGAACGAGGCCAACACCAAGATCATCGACGACAACGGCTTCAAGCTCGCCATGCAGCCCAAGGTCGAGCTGCCGCAGGACGAGGCGGCCGTGAACGAGGTGATCGAGGGCAAGGCTGACCTGTCCTACACCGTGAACCTCGAAGTGCTGCCGGCGATCACGCTGGGCGACTTCTCCACCATCTCGCTGGAGAAGCCGGTCCTCGCCGTGACCGACGCCGAGGTCGACGAGGCCGTCACCAAGATCGCCGAGGCTAACCGCCCGTTCAGCGACAAGGAAGGCGCCGCCGAGAACGGCGACCGCGTGACCATTTCCTTCGTCGGCTCGATCGATGGCGAGAAGTTCGACGGCGGCAGCGCCGAGGACGTGCCGCTGGTGCTCGGCTCGGGCAGCTTCATCCCCGGCTTCGAGGAGCAGCTGGTCGGCATCAAGGCGGACGAGACCCGCACCGTGAAGGTGACGTTCCCGGCCGAGTATCAGGCCCCGCACCTCGCCGGCAAGGATGCCGAGTTCGAGACCAAGGCCACCAAGATCGAGGCGCCCGGCGAACTGACCGTTGATGACGAGTTCGCCAAGACGCTCGGCATGGACAGCCTTGAGGCGCTCAAGGAGCAGGTGAAGAGCCGCATCGCGCAGGAGCACAATTCGGCGAGCCGCGCCAAGGCCAAGCGCAAGCTGCTCGACGCCCTCGACGAGCTGCACCAGTTCGACGTGCCCCCGACCCTCGCCCAGCAGGAATTCGACGGCATCTGGAACCAGGTGACCTCGGAGATGGACGCGCAGAAGCGGACCTTCGCCGACGAGGAGACCACCGAGGAGGCCGCCCGCGCCGACTACGAGAAGATCGCCAAGCGCCGCGTGCGCCTCGGCCTCGTGCTTGCGGAAATCGGCGAGAAGAACAATATCCAGGTCACCGACGACGAGGTGACCCGCGCCGTTGTCGAGCGTGCCCGTCAGTTCCCCGGCCAGGAACAGCAGGTGTGGGAGTTCTACCGCAGCAACGCGCAGGCTCTTGCCTCGCTGCGCGCGCCGATCTTCGAGGAGAAGGTCGTCGACTTCCTGCTGGAGCAGGCCAAGGTGACCGAGAAGCCGGTGAGCCGCGAAGAGCTCTACGCCGAGGACGAGGCCGACAAGGCCTGATCCCGACCGACACCGGTGCCGTTTCGCGGGCGGGGATGCGTCTCTCTGTACACAGGGACGCGGCCCCGCCCGCGGCTTTATGGCCCGCCGGGCTGGTAGGTGCGCGCTTTCTCATTATGTTGGAAAGATGGATTCGTGGGGGAGGGCATGGGCCCGACCCTTCAGGAAGGGCGATGGCCCGCCGAGGACCTTGAGATGCGTGACCCGATCGATACGTACATGAACTATCTGGTGCCGATGGTGGTCGAACAGACCAATCGGGGCGAGCGTTCCTATGACATCTATTCCCGCCTCCTCAAGGAGCGCATCATTTTCCTGACCGGCCCGGTCGAGGACAACATGTCGACCCTGATGGTCGCGCAGCTCTTGTTCCTCGAAGCCGAGAACCCGAAGAAGGAAATCTCGATGTACATCAACTCCCCCGGCGGAGTGGTGACCTCGGGCCTCGCGATCTACGACACCATGCAGTTCATCAAGCCGGCGGTGTCGACGCTGTGCATCGGCCAGGCGGCCTCGATGGGCTCGCTGCTGCTGACCGCCGGCGAGAAGGACATGCGCTTCGCGCTGCCCAACGCTCGAATCATGGTGCATCAGCCTTCCGGCGGCTTCCAGGGTCAGGTGACCGACATCCTGATCCACGCCAAGGAAGTCGAAAGCCTGAAGAAGCGGCTGAATGAAATCTACGTGAGGCACACCGGCCAGTCGCTTCAGGCGGTCGAAGACGCGCTGGAGCGCGACAATTTCATGACGTCGGAGGCCGCCAAGTCCTTCGGCCTTATCGACAATGTGATCGACAAGCGCCCGGACGACCTCAGCGCGAAAGCCTGAGCGGACGGGATATTCCGGAATTGGTACCGCGTCCCTATATTGGGGATGCGGTACGATGCCCGAAACAGGCTCTTGCGTGCGATGCGGTATCGCGCTTGCATGACGGAATGACGAAATATTCGGCGGGAGGCGCGACAGGGTTAATTAGCGGGCAGCGGGGCGTCTCGAAAGCGGGGACGGCGCGATTGCCTTCTTGATCGATCCTCGCCAGCCATGCTTGGCTGGCATCAAGGGTCGACCCTTAAGTCGCTTCCTTTAGACGGCCCTGTTGGGACCGTCGCGTTTCTCCCCACTTGGAGGCCCGCGGCGGCCTGCGAGACTGAGGCGGGTCCAGTTTCCCTGGCCCGCCGAGCGGACGGAGAGACGCATGAGCAAGGTTGGCGGCGGCGACAGCAAGAATACCCTTTATTGCTCGTTCTGCGGCAAGAGCCAGCACGAGGTCCGCAAACTTATTGCCGGACCCACCGTGTTCATCTGCGATGAATGCGTCGAGCTGTGCATGGACATCATCCGCGAAGAGAACAAGTCCTCGCTGGTGAAGTCCCGCGACGGGATTCCCACCCCGAAGGAAATCTGCAAGGTGCTGGACGACTATGTGATCGGCCAGTTCCATGCCAAGCGCGTGCTGTCGGTGGCGGTGCACAACCACTACAAGCGCCTGAACCACGCGACCAAGAACGGCGATGTCGAACTCGCCAAGTCCAACATCATGCTGATCGGGCCGACCGGCTCGGGCAAGACGCTGCTCGCGCAGACGCTGGCCCGCATCCTCGACGTGCCCTTCACCATGGCGGACGCGACCACGCTGACCGAGGCGGGCTATGTCGGCGAGGATGTCGAGAACATCATCCTCAAGCTGCTGCAGGCGGCCGACTACAATGTCGAGCGCGCGCAGCGCGGCATCGTCTATATCGACGAGATCGACAAGATCAGCCGCAAGTCCGACAACCCGTCCATCACCCGCGACGTGTCGGGCGAGGGCGTGCAGCAGGCGCTGCTGAAGATCATGGAAGGCACCGTCGCCTCCGTGCCGCCGCAGGGCGGGCGCAAGCATCCCCAGCAGGAGTTCCTCCAGGTCGACACCACCAACATCCTGTTCATCTGCGGCGGCGCCTTCGCCGGGCTGGACAAGATCATCTCCTCGCGCAGCATGGGCGGCACGTCCATCGGCTTCGGGGCGAAGGTGGCGCCGCCGGAAGACCGTCGCCCCGGCGAGGTGTTCCGCGAGGTGGAGCCCGAGGACCTGCTGAAGTACGGACTGATCCCCGAGTTCATCGGCCGCCTGCCGGTGATCGCGACGCTTGGCGACCTCGATGAGGTGGCGCTGAAGCAGATCCTCTCCGAGCCGAAGAACGCGCTGGTGAAGCAGTATCAGCGCCTGTTCGAGATGGAGAATGTCGAACTGTCGATCCACGAGGAAGCGCTGGGCGCCATCGCCCGCAAGGCGATCGAGCGCAAGACCGGCGCCCGCGGCCTGCGCTCCATCATGGAAGGCATTCTCCTCGACACGATGTTCGACCTGCCCGGCCTGGAAGGGGTCGAGGAGGTTGTCATCAGCAAGGAGGTCGTCGAGCAGAATGCGCGTCCGCTCTACATCTATGCGGACCGCGCGGCCGGCGATGCGGGCGCGAGTGCTTGAACCGGCGCCGCGCAACGATACGGCCGGGCTGCCATGCCCGGCCGACACCTTCCCCGGCTCCCCCGGATGCCGGTCCCTTGAATTGGCCGGTGGCACTCTCCATCTGAGATCCAACCACCGGTCCTCGACCGCATCAAAGTGCCCACCGCGGCTACTCCCGCCTCCGCACAGAGATCCTCGATCGCGTTCCGGCCGCATTGCGGCACGGTCCATCATCCCCGCGCGTCTTGCGCGCAAGGGTGACGGCCGGCCGACAACAGAAAGGAAAGAGCCATGACGAGCCCCAAGCCTCGCACCGCGCTCACGCCCGGCGTTCCCCAGACTTTCCCGGTTCTGCCGCTGCGCGATATCGTTGTCTTTCCGCATATGATCGTGCCGCTCTTCGTCGGCCGCGAGAAGTCCATTCGCGCGCTTGAAGAAGTCATGCGGAACGACACGTTCATCCTGCTGGCCACGCAGGAGAATGCCTCGGACGACGATCCCTCGACCGACACCATCTACAAGATCGGCACGCTCGCTTCCGTGCTCCAGCTGCTCAAGCTGCCCGACGGCACCGTGAAGGTGCTGGTCGAAGGCATCTCGCGCGCCAAGGTGGAGCACTACACCGACCGCAGCGACCTCTACGAGGCCGAGGCTGTCGCGCTGGAGGAGGAGATCGGCTCCAAGGTGGAAGCCGAGGCGCTCGGCCGCTCCGTGCTGTCGGAATTCGAGAGCTACGTGAAGCTTAACAAGAAGGTGTCGCCGGAAGTCGTGGGCGTCGTGACCCAGATCGAGGACCACTCGAAGCTGGCCGACACCGTCGCCTCCCATCTCGCGGTGAAGATCCCCGAGAAGCAGGCGGTGCTGGAAATCCTGAAGGTCACGGCGCGCCTGGAGAAGGTGCTCTCGCTGATGGAGAACGAGATTTCCGTTCTTCAGGTCGAGAAGCGCATCCGCACGCGCGTCAAGCGCCAGATGGAGAAGACGCAGCGCGAGTACTATCTCAACGAGCAGATGAAGGCGATCCAGAAGGAACTCGGCGACGGCGAAGACGGCCGCGACGAGCTCGCCGAACTGGAAGAGCGCATCAAGACGGTCAAGCTGTCGAAGGAAGCTCGCGAGAAGGCCACGCACGAGCTCAAGAAGCTGCGGCAGATGTCCCCGATGTCCGCCGAGGCGACGGTCGTGCGCAACTATCTCGACTGGCTGCTCTCGATCCCGTGGGGCAACCGCTCGAAGGTGAAGAAGGACCTTCCCTTCGCGCAGGGCGTGCTCGATGCCGAGCATTACGGCCTCGACAAGGTGAAGGAGCGCATCGTCGAGTATCTCGCGGTGCAGAGCCGGCAGAACAAGCTGACCGGACCGATCCTGTGCCTCGTCGGCCCGCCCGGCGTCGGCAAGACCTCGCTCGCCAAGTCGATCGCCAAGGCGACCGGCCGTGAGTATGTGCGTGTCGCTCTCGGCGGCGTGCGTGACGAAGCGGAAATCCGCGGGCATCGCCGGACCTATATCGGCTCCATGCCCGGCAAGATCATCCAGTCGATGCGCAAGGCCAAGAAGTCCAACCCGCTCTTCCTGCTCGACGAGATCGACAAGATGGGCGCGGACTTCCGCGGCGACCCGTCCTCGGCCCTGCTGGAAGTGCTCGATCCCGAGCAGAACCACACCTTCGCCGATCACTATCTGGAGGTCGACTATGACCTCTCGAACGTGATGTTCGTGACGACGGCCAATACGCTGAACATTCCGCCGGCCCTTCTGGACCGCATGGAAGTGATCCGTATTGCCGGCTACACGGAGGACGAGAAGGCCGAGATCGCCAAGAAGCACCTGATCCCGCAGGCACTGGCCAAGCATGGCCTGCAGCCCAAGGAATGGTCGATCGACGACGACGCGCTGCTGACGCTGATCCGCCGCTATACGCGGGAAGCGGGCGTGCGCAACCTGGAGCGCGAAGTGTCCAACCTCGCCCGCAAGGCGGTGAAGGACCTGACGCTCACCAAGAAGAAGTCGATCCGCGTGGACGAGGCCCAGCTCGAGGAATATCTCGGCGCGCCGAAGTTCCGCTATGGCGAGGCCGAGACGGAAGATCAGGTCGGTGTCGTCACCGGGCTGGCCTGGACCGAGGTCGGTGGTGAAATCCTCACCATCGAAGGCGTCATGATGCCCGGCAAGGGCAAGATGACGGTCACGGGCAACCTGCGCGACGTGATGAAGGAATCGATTTCCGCGGCAGCGTCCTATGTCCGCTCGCGCGCCGTCGATTTCGGCATCGAGCCGCCGCTGTTCGAGCGCCGGGACATCCACGTCCATGTGCCCGAAGGCGCGACGCCGAAGGATGGCCCGTCCGCCGGCACCGCCATGGCGACCGTGCTGACCTCGGTGCTGACCGGCATCCCGATCCGCCGTGACGTCGCCATGACTGGCGAGGTCACGCTCCGTGGCCGGGTGCTGCCGATCGGCGGCCTCAAGGAGAAGCTGCTGGCCGCCCTGCGCGCCGGGATCAAGAAGGTGCTGATCCCGGAGGAGAATGCGAAGGATCTCGCCGAGATCCCGAACAACGTGAAGAACGCGCTGGAAATCGTGCCGGTGTCGCGGATGGACGAAGTGCTCCGCCACGCGCTGGTGCGTCAGCCCGATCCGATCACCTGGGAAGAAAAGCCGGTGGACGTGGCGCCCCCGGTGGAGCCGGTGATCGCCATCGACGAAGGCACCGGCGTCGCGGCGCACTGAGCTTTCCGCGTGCCTTGAATGACGGAAACGGCGGTACCCGCAGGGGTGCCGCCGTTTTCCTTTTGGGCGGTGGATGCGGATCCCCGGCTTCGGCCGGATGACCCAAAGGGCGCAGCCTAATTTGCAGGCGCCCGCGCTGCGACGTCGTCATGGTATTTAAATACGACCAATTACCCTGAAACCGTTTAATTATGCGGGTTTTCGACGGGTGGGCGCTTGCAAATGCCGCAATTTGGAGAAAGTGTCTCGCCCGTCGTTGGTGCAACCCACCGACGATTCTTGTGCAATCAAGGGAAGGATCGGTCATATGACCACGAAGAACGAACTCGTCGCCGCCGTGGCCGAGCAGGCCAAGCTGACGAAGGCTGCCGCTGCGGCCGCGGTCGACGCCACCTTCGATGCCATCGCCGCCTCGCTGAAGGCCGGCGAAGAGGTGAAGCTCATCGGCTTCGGCAGCTTCTCGGTCGTGACCCGCGCGGCGCGTGAAGGCCGCAACCCGCGCACCGGCAACCCGGTGAAGATCGAAGCGTCGAAGGCTCCGAAGTTCACGCCCGGCAAGGGCCTGAAGGAAGTCGTCAACGGCTGAGGACACGGCCCGGATCGACTCCGGGCCTCGTCGTCGCGCAGGCGCCCGCGCCATGCTTGGGCTGTTGACCAGGCAGGTGGCGGGCGCCGCGTGGCACCGACAGACAGCGCCGGCAGGGCGCCCCAGTGCGGGCACCAGGGCCGGCGTTCTCGTTCCGGGAGGCATGGTCTTCCGGCATGGCGGACGGCGCGTGGGCCGCTGCGGGCTTGCCGCCCGCGCGCGGCGATGCTTTAAGGCGCTGGCCTCGCACCGGCAGCGCCGGCCTGCGGGGTCTGAAGGGCGGTTAGCTCAGTTGGTAGAGCATCTCGTTTACACCGAGAGGGTCGGCGGTTCGAGCCCGTCACCGCCCACCATCTGGCCGCGACATACCGCACCTGCCGAAAGGCCCCGCCTTGAAACTTGCCCTGTTCGATTGCGATGGAACGCTGGTGGACAGCCAGGACGTCATCGTCACCGCGATGACCCGCGCCTTTGACCGCGCGGGCCGGCCCGTACCGCCGCGCCCGGCGATCCTCTCCATCGTCGGCCTTTCCCTGGTCGAGGCGATGCGCCGCCTCGGTGACGACGACCCGACCTTTCCCGCCGAGGCTATGGCCGAGCTGTATCGCGGCGCGTTCCACGAACTGCGCGCCGAATCCGAGTTCTTCGAACCGCTGTTTCCCGGCGTGCGCGCCGCGCTCGACCTTTTGACCGCGCGCAAGGACGTGGTTCTCGGCATCGCCACCGGCAAATCCCAGCGCGGCGTTGCCGCCGTGCTGCGCCATCACGGGCTGGAGGGGCGCTTCCTCACCATCCAGACCGCGGATGACGCTCCTTCCAAGCCGCACCCGGCCATGGTGCTCCAGGCCATGGAAGCCGTGGACGTCGAGGGGGCGGACACGGTGCTAATCGGTGACACGAGTTACGACATGACCATGGCGCGCGCCGCCGGTGCACGCGCTCTCGGCGTGAGCTGGGGCTATCATGCGCGGGACCTGCTGATGCAGTCCGGCGCCGAGCGGCTGGTGGAACACCCGGACGACTTGCTGCCGGCTATGGATGCCCTATGGGAGGCCGGCCGATGACCGACGAGACACCTCCGCGGCAGGGCATCGATCCCGCCGCCTTTCGTACCCGGCCGGCCTTGCCCAAGCGGTTCTATGCCGACGCGAGCGTGATGCCGGTCGAGGGTGGGTTCGGCGTCGCTCTGGACGGGCGACCCGTGAAGACGCCCGGACGGGCGCCGCTCCGCGTGCCCGGCCTCGCCTTCGCCGAGGCGCTGGCGGAGGAATGGCGGGGGCAGGGGGAGCATATCGACCCGATCACCATGCCGCTCACCCGGCTCGTAAACTCGGCGATCGACGGCGTGGCGGTGAATCAGGCGGAGGTCGCCGCCGAGATTGTCCGCTACGCCGGCAGCGACCTGCTGTGTTACCGCGCCGACGGCCCGCAGAAGCTCGTCATGTTGCAGTGCGATATCTGGGATCCGGTGCTGAGATGGGCAGAGGCCGAGCTTGGCGGTCGATTCGTGCTGAGCGAGGGGGTTCTCTTTGTCGAACAACCGTGGCGAACGATCGATTCCTTCGCCGCCAGTTTGCCCGACGACCCTTTGAGGCTCGCCGCGCTTAACCTGATGACGACGTTGAGCGGTTCCGCCGTGCTGAGTCTTGCGGTTTTTCGAGGCGCTATAACGCCTGATGAGGCGTGGCGCGCGGCACATATCGATGAGGAATTTCAGGAAGATCTGTGGGGTAAAGACCTGGAAGCCGAACTTCGCCGCGAACGGCGTCGCAAAGACTTCAATGCCGCTGCACGCGCCCTTCATCTTCTTGGTTCACAGTGACACCTTCCGTAAATAACCAGAAATCTCACGTGAGAATAGGTAAAAAGTCTCTGATTTAGTTGAGGATATTCTGTAATTTTAGCGATTTCATAATTTGTTTTTGTCGCGCCTCTCAGGAGTTGTTCAGAAATTCTTAGAATAACTCATCGCAAAAAATGCGGTAAGAATCGAAATTATTTCCGAACATGCCCGTCGTGCGGTATTCAGCTAGTCTTGCGGTAATTTAGTCCGGTGAGGGGAGCGTATATGGTGCGCAGTTGTTGACCTGTGTGTCTTTTTTGCACTAGCGAAATGGTGAGTGCGGGGTATCTTGGGTGTGACCTAAGGAAGGGCGGGGCGGATATGATGGGCAAGTTCGGGCGGGTTACCGTTTCTGCGTTGGCACTTATGGTGTCGTTCGGTGCGCTTGACGCGGTGTCGGTGAACTCGGGTGCGGCTCGCGCTCAGGCGCTGACGGCGGCGCAGCTCTCGACGCCTCCTGCGAGTGCCAGCGCGGCGTTGGAGCTTCTTGTAAGTCTCATCAATCAGGCAACCGGCAACGGTGCGGTCACCGCGAATGGCGCCGTTGTTTCCGCCGTGGTGGGTTTTCTGATGACGCACTTTCAGGGCAGCCCTGCAGCGGTCGGGTTCATCACCAATGCTCTGGTTCAGGCGGCGAGCGGCACGGTTCCGGCGCTTCAGGGGGTGGGCTTTGCCAACCTCAAGGAGCCGATCCTGACGGGTGTTAAGGCTGTCGTTGACGGTTGGACCCAGACGGGCGGCGCGGGCTTCAATCTTGCGGCGTTCCAGGCGTTTCGTGACGAGGTCGAAACCATGGAGGGCGACTACTCGGCTCTCGATGATTTCAGGGCCATCGCATCCAATGCGTCGAAGCGTTTGCCCAAGCTGTCCAAGAAGCAGACGGACGATGAAGAGGATGGCGCTCCGCCGGACGGTACGACCGTTACGCAGAGCAATCCCTTGTCGCGAGTTGGTATTCCCAGTCCGTCGACCCCGGTAATTATCGTTGGCGGGTTTGATCCTGGTGCGCCGGTGACTTTTACGATCACGGGTGAGAATGCGGGCGGCGTGGCGCTGCCGTGAATATTTGAGTGCATCGGGTTTGCTGTCTGTTTCGTTTGGGGCGGTATCGGGTTTCTGGGGGCATAGATGAAAAAGTTTGCGGTAGTTGGGGTAGTATCGAGTTTGTCGATGGTGCCTCTCGCCAGTGTGGCGACGGCGGCAGACTATGCGCCGACGATTCGCAAGGCGGTCGAGGTTGATCCCTCGCTCGCTCCGGTCAGCGAGCGGATGGCCTACAAGCCGGACGGTGTCCAGGTGGGCTCCTTCACCTTGCTTCCGGCGTTGGGTCTGTCGACGGGTTACGACACCAACATCACGGCGACCAACAGCAACGAGAAGGCGGACTGGCTGTTCGTTGTTCGGCCCTCGCTTCTGCTTCGTTCCGACTGGACGCGGCATATGCTGCTCCTGGACACCTACTTCGAGAGCGGCAGCTACGCGAAGTACAGCGATGCCGACTATCAGAACTATTCGTTCGGTGCTCGCGGTCGTGTCGATGTGACGGATGATTTTTACGTCACCAGCTTCCTGCGCTGGTCGCACCTGAACGAACTGCCGGGTGATGACGAGACGGATACCGGTCTCCAGGAGCCCCTCGGCTACGATCAGACGGTGGCGGGTGTCGGTCTCCGCAAGGATTTCAACCGTATGTGGGTCACGGCGGACTTCAAGTTCCGTGACCGCGACTTCGACAATTTCGTGGACGGCGTTCCGAGCAACCAGTCCTATCGCGATGGTCAGACCTACACGGTGTCCGGTCGCGTCGGTTACGATATCAGCCCGCTGACCAGCCTGTTCGTCGGCGGTAGCAACAGCTGGTACGACATGGAAAGCTCGGCGTATAACGCGAGCCAGTGGAACGTGGTTGGCGGCGTCGTGTTCGAGCCGTCCCGCCTGATGCGCGGTGAGGCCTATATCGGCTACGGCGAGTGGACGTCGGATAGCGGTGACTTCGATAATGTGCCGAACGTCAGTTACGGCCTCGACCTGTCCTGGTTCGTTTCGCCGCTCCTGACGTTGACCTTCACCGGCGCCCAGGAAGTCCTGACCTCGAACTATAGCTACCTGACCTATGATGGTTCGGCGGTGCTCAGCTCGACCTTCGGCATCCGTGCGGATTACGAGCTGCGTCGCAACATCATCCTGTCGGGTTGGTTCGACTACGAGAACCAGAATTACGAAGACTTCCCGCGTGACGATGACACGTATGTCTACGGCGCCGAGGTCAAGTACGTGATGAATCGCTTCGTCGAGATGAAGCTGAACTACAGCTACACGGACTTCGACACCAACTTCAACGGTATCAATGGCGCCGAAAGCTACACGCGTAACGTCGTCCTCGGTACGCTGACCCTCACCTACTGAGTGGTTTCGACTGGTCTTTTGAAACGCTCTCCGTCTCCGGCGGAGAGCGTTTTTTGTTGCGCCGCCGCGATCATGCTAGAGTGACGCGACGGTGACCAAGGATGGTGGCTCGCGAGTCAGGTTGGGTATGTTTCTTTTCCGTTCCCGTGCGGCGGCTCCTAAGCGCAAGCCGGCCCTTATTCCCGACGGAAAGCGCGTCTACGCGATCGGCGACATTCACGGTCGTTTCGATCTGTTGAGCGCCATGCTCGACACGATCGCCCGTGACGCCTCCGCAAGCGCGGGTGAAACGCAGATCGTGTTTCTCGGCGATTATATCGACCGCGGTGCGGACAGCCGATCGGTGATCGAGTGTCTGCTCGGTGGCGAGCGGCGCGGCTGGACCTGTCTGATGGGCAATCACGAGGCCATGCTGCTGGCGGCGCTCGATGGCGAGCTGGATTGGCCGATGTGGCTTGGTCATGGCGGCGCCGAAACGCTGTTCTCCTATGGTCTTTCATCGCGCGAATTTGCCGGCCGCGCTCAGCCGGATGCTCTGCGCGACGCCGTTCTCACCGCGATTCCTCCCGCGCATATCGCGTTTCTCCGCGCTCTGTCCGGCTCCGTTCAGATCGGCGATTATTTCTTCTGCCATGCCGGCATCCGGCCCGGCGTCCCGCTGGAACGGCAGGTGCTCAGCGACCTTCTGTGGATTCGCGAGGACTTCACCGAGTCGGCCCTGGATCACGGCAAGCGCGTCGTGCACGGTCACACCCCGGTCATGGAGCCGGAAATCCTGCCGAACCGGATCAATGTCGATACCGGCGCCTATCTGACCCATCGCCTGTCCTGCGTCGTGCTCGAGGCGGACCAGGTGCGGATCCTGCAGGTATGAGCCCGGCTGCCGCGCCGCCGCGCGCCCGCCCAGCGGCACCCCGGCAGGCCTTGCCAGCCCGCCCTTCCGGCTTTTTGGTCCGCAAGACCTGGCACGAATTCTATAATGACGTGCTGTTTCTCGGCCTCGTGCTGTGTCTTGCCTGGGTCCCGCTGCCGTTCGGCAGCAATTATCTCACCCCGTGGGGAATCAATGCCGTGCTGTTCGCGGTGTTGCTCATCCTGTTCGAGGCGGGCCTGCTGGTCAGCGGCGCCCGTCATCCGGTGGCGCCGCGCCGCATCTGGTGGGCGATGGCGCTGCTCGGGCTGATAGCGCTATGGATTCTGGTACAAATCGCGCCTTTCGTGCCGGCTTCCTGGCAGAATCCGTTCTGGGAGATGGCGCGCGGCGTCCTGTCCCGGGTGCCCGGTGGACCGGAGGTCGCCGGCAGCATCTCGGTATCGCCGGATTCCGGAATTCGGACGCTGGTGCGGCTGCTGACCAATGCCGCGAGCTTCTACCTCGCGCTGCAGCTGTGCCGCGACAGTCGTCGGGCCGATCTGTTTCTCACCGCGCTGGTGGCGATCAGTGTCGCCTACGCCGCGTTCGGCATCGCGCAGTTCCTGCTGTTCCCGGACCGGCTACTGTGGATGGCGAAGCAGCATTATCTGGAATCGCTGACCTCGTCTTTCGTCAACCGAAACAATTACGCGACCTTCGCAAGTATCGGGGTGATCGCGGCGATCGGATTGCTGGTGGATGTCCACAGACGCGCGGGCGTGGGTCGCGACCTTCCTCTTCAGCTCCGCGCGGCCGCCTTTATCGAGATCAGCCTGCGCAGCGGCGCTCTACTCGTCGTCGCCGTGACGGTTCTTATGGTCGCGCTGTTCCTGACCGCATCGCGTGCCGGCGTCACGGCCGGGCTTTGCGGTGTGGTCGCGCTGATCTGCCTGTTGCTGCTTTATGCACGCCGGCGCTGGATGATCGCGGTGCTGGCGCTGCCGGTCTTCGCGTTGCTGATCGCGGCCATGGTTTATTCCGGCGAACAGTTTACCGGGCGTCTTACCGACACCTCGAATGACGCGATGCGCTCCTCGGTGATCCTACGCACGCTCGACGCGGCGATGGACGCGCCTTTGCTGGGCTTCGGCTATGGCAGCTTCGACGACATGTATGCGGTCTACAAGCTGCCGGAGCAGTGGATCAGCACGCATTGGGACAAGGCCCACAACACCTATGCCGAGCTGCTGTTCGAGCTCGGCGCGCCCGCGACGCTGGCCATGTTCCTGCTGGTGAGCGGCATTCTCGTCGCCATCCTGGTCCATGTGCGTCAGCGCGAGGCGCGGCCGGCCGTCTGCCTGGTGGCGCTGGCGGCCAGCGTCACGGTGCTGCTGCATGCGCTGGTGGATTTCAGCGTGCAGATCCAGGCCGTCGCGGTGTTTTATTGGGCGTTGGTCGGGGCGGGGCTCGCGCAGAGCTGGAGCCGCCGGATCGATACCAGCGCCTGACGACCGGCAAGGTGCCAGTTCAACGGCTCACCTTGGTTTGTCGGAAGCGCTGGTGACGCGGGAGGCCGGCGCGATGCCGGGCCTCCCGCCTGGTTCGAAGATCAATCAGAACAGGCGCTCGCCAATGCGGACGATATCGCCGGGGAAGACCATGGTGGTGGTCGTCGCGGGATACGACATTTCCTGCGTCTGCCCGGCGCGCCGAATGAAGACCGATTGGTCATTGGCGCGATAGGTGAAGCCGCCGGCCACCGCGACCGCGCTCATGATGTTCATGCCGTTGCGATAGGGGTACTCGCCCGGCTTCGAGACTTCGCCGATGATGTAGAACGGACGATATTGCAGGACTTCGACGTTCACACGCGGGTCGCGCATGTAACCGGTCGAGAGCTTCTGCGCGATCGCCTGTTCGAGCGCGTGGGCGGATTTGCCCTGTGCCTCGATGTTGCCGATCAGCGGCATCGAAACGATGCCGGAGGAGTTGACCTGGAATTCGCCGGAAAGCGTGGGTTCGTTGAAGACGGTCACCCGCAACCGGTCGCCAGTGCCGAGCAGATATTCTGTCTGTGTGTTCTGATCGCCGGTCGGGACCGAACTCGCACTCGGAACCCCGGTGCAGCCCGTCAGTGCGATAAAGGCGGGGGCCAGAAGCAGCATCGCCCAGAATGAGGCACGTCGCGCTTGGCAATTCGGTTTCGTTGAGCTACTTTTGAAACCCATATCTTTACCTTGATATTGCGTGTGTTACTCTACCATAATGCCTATTATTCAAATTGAACCTGCGTCTCTTTCGCGCGACGAGGACAAATAAGGCGTCATTCTTCAAGGACAAATTTGTTTATATCATTGGTCGGCAAAACCGTCTCTATGAATCGACGGGCTTGTCAGTATAATCCCAATCGGTGTGCGCAAGTCGCCTATCGGCGAGGTGTTGCCAAGTGGCGCCAACCTCGCGGGCCGGTGCGGATGGTTTATCTGGAATGGTAAAAATGCACGGACAGATTTCGCGGTCGCCGGTATCTGAGGATGGTGAGAGTTTTGATCTTCACCAGATCGTCGACTTCCTGCTCCGGCGTTGGATGTTGATTGCGATCATTGCCTTTATGTCGATGGCGATCGCTCTTGGCACGGCCTTTCTGCTGACGCCGCTTTACACCAGCACCGCCGAAATCCTGCTCGACCGGTCGCCGCGTTCCGTGCTCGGGAGCGAACTGGGCGGCATTGAAGCCAGCAGCGGAGCCATCGAGAATCAGGTGTCCATTCTCCGGTCGCTGACGCTGCTGCGTCGCGTGGTCGAGAAGGAGAATCTCGTCAACGATCCGGAATTCGGCGCCACGAGCACCGAATCCGGCGGCCTGGTCAGCATGGTGAAGGGCTGGTTCCGCTCGGCGCCGGCCCCCGTTGCCGACGCGCCGGACGAGGCCTCGGCTATTCCGACCGATGTCCGAATCTCGATCAACAAGCTGCGGGGCGCGCTTCTGGTCAGCCGCGTCGAGCTCTCCTACATCCTGCAGATTTCGGTCACTTCCACCGATCGCGACCGCGCGGCGCGTCTCGCCAATGCCATCGCGGACGCGTTCATCGTCGACCAGCTCGAAACGCGCTACGAGGCGGCGCGCCGGGCCTCGGACTGGCTGAACGACCGGCTTCAGCGGCTGCGCGACTCGCTGCGGCAGTCGGAGGAAGCGGTTTCGAAGTTCCGTGCCGACCACAATCTGGTTTCCGTCGGCGCCAAGACGCTCAACGAGCAGCAGCTTTCGGAAATCAGCGCTTCGCTGGTGCAGGTGGAGACCGAGGCGGCGGAGAAGCAGGCCAAGTACGAGCAGGCCAAGCAGATGATGGACGAGGGTGGCAACGTCGCGGCGCTGCCCGATGTGATGCGATGTTCGGTGATCCAGAGCCTGCGCGGGCAACTTGCCGGGATTTCGGCGCGTGAGGCTGATCTCGTGACCCGTTATGGCGAGCGCCACCCGATGGTGGTGAATGTCCGCGCCGAGCGTCGCGAGATCGAACGGCAGATATCCGCTGAAATCAGCCGCGTCGTCAGCAACCTGAAGAACGATTACGACGTCGCCCGAACCCGTGCCGAGTCTATGGCGGCTAATGTCGCGCAGGCGTCCGGTCAGAACAGCACGGAGAACGCACTGACCGTCAAACTGCGCGAACTGGAGCGCGATGCCGCGGCCAATCGCACCCTGTACGAGACCTTCCTGAGCCAGTCCAAGGTGACGACGGAGCAGCAGCAGGTCGACATTCAGGACGCGCGCATTATCACCCCGGCGCTGCCGACCTCGACGCCGTCCTTCCCGAACAAGGTGATTTTCCTTGCGGTCGGCGTGGTGATGGGCATTGCGCTTGGCATAGGCGTCGCGGCCTTGCTCGACATGCTGAACGCCGGCTTCAGCAGCCCGCGCCAGCTTGAGGAATCAACCGGCCTGCCGGTTCTGTCCTCGGTGGAATGGGTCAATTTCTCCGATGTGGAGAAGTCGAAGGACACGATCCCGATTATCCAGTATCTCACCACAAAGCCGCTTTCGCGGTTCAGTGAGTCGATCCGCAGTCTGCGGGCCGGGGTGCAGATGTCGGATGTCGACAACCCGCCGCAGGTGGTCCAGGTCACCTCTGCATCGCCGAGCGAGGGCAAGACCTCGCTGGCCATCGCGCTGGCTGTTTCCGCAGCCGGCTCCGGCAAGCGCGTCGTGCTGATCGACTGCGACCTTCGGCGTCCCTCGATCTCGCAGCAATTCGGCCTCACCGAGAAGCCGGGACTGGTCGAACTGTTGGCGCAGACCGCGTCGGCGGACGGCATCCTGCATCGCGATCCGGTTTCCGGGGTTTATGTCCTCGGCGCGGGCGCCAAGACGCAGAACCCGCCGGACCTTTTGAGCTCGGCGCGCATGCATCACCTCATCGAGCAGATTCGCCAGAGTTTCGATTACGTGGTGCTCGACGCGCCGCCGGTGGGGCCGGTGATCGACGCCGCGGTGCTGGCCGCGGTTGCTGACAAGGTGCTGTTCGTGGTGCGCTGGAACGCGACCGCCCGCGAGTTCATCCGGCAGTCGATCGAGCGTATTCCCGGCGAGCGCAAGATCTGCGGCGTCGCGCTGAACATGATCGACCTGCGGCGCACGCCGAAATATGGCCGCTATTCCTATTATTCGTCGGCCTATTACAAGAAGTATTATGTCGGCTAATGGTGGCAGCACAGCGTGGGAGGCCGGGCGGCGCGCCGTCGTTTCGGTCCTTCTGATCGCGGTTGCCGGCTGGGTGGGGTTCAAGGGCGCGCAATTCGCATGGGTCGGCATGGAAACGCGGTCCGCCTTCCCCCGCCTCCTGGCCGACTATCCGACTCTTCCCGAACAGTCGGAGGTTGTGGCGGTACGTGACCAGCTCAGCCCCTGGCGCCAGACTTGGGGGCTGCGCGACACGGCGCGGATCAGCTATTTCGACGTCGGGCGCTCCCTGCTGAAGCCTCTGCCCGCCACCGTATTGAACGAGGCGGCGGAGGTGCTGGCGGTCAATCCGCTGCGTGGGGTCACCTGGGTCGACTTCGCCGTCTTCTCGCTGCTCCAGCCGGGCACGCGAAGCCTGGCGCTCGATGCGTGGGAGCTTTCCGGTATCGCCGTGCCTTACGACGTTGGCGCGATCGCCGCCCGCACGCGTTTCCTGATGTCCTACTGGCCCCGTGCCAGAGATAGCGACAAGCAGCGCTTCTTCCGTGAGGCCAGCCTCCTGCTGTCCGTCCCTGGCGGCACGACGCAGTGGCGCACCATGATCCTGGCCTTGCCGCCCGAACAGAAGGCGCAGGTCGAACAGGAATTCAAGGCGGTTTCGCCGCGATATCGTCCGGTGCGCTGAGCGCGCGCGGGCGTCACGCGCTGCCGCGCAGCAGACGCAGCGTATGCAGGCCGATCATCCTTTCCTCGTCGGTCGGCACCACGAACACCGGCAGGCGGCTCTCCGCGCCGTCGATCCGCAGGCTGCCGGCGGCATTGGCGTCACCATCGAGGCGCACGCCCAGATGTGCGAGACGATCGGCGACGCCGGCGCGCACCTCGGGCGCGTGTTCGCCGATGCCGGCGGTGAACACAAGCCCGTCCAGCCCGCCAAGGGTGACCGACAGGGTGGCGACCGCCTGTGCGACCCGCAGCACGAAGAAATCCACCGCCATGCGCGCTTCCTGCCTATCGCTGGCGATCAGCTCACGCATGTCGTTGCTGATGCCGGAGAGGCCGAGCAGACCACTCTGATGATAGAGCATGTGCCCGACCTCAGCCGCGCTCATGCCCTTCTGCTCAATCAGGTGAAGCACCACGCCGGCGTCCAGCGTGCCGCAGCGCGTGCCCATGGGCAGGCCATCCAGCGCGGTGAAGCCCATGGTCGATTCCATGCTGCGCCCGTCGGAGAGGCCGCAGGCAGAGGCGCCGGATCCCAGATGGGCGATGACGACCCGGCCGGCCGCCACCTCCGGCGCCAATGTGCGCAGCGCGCCGGACACATATTCATAGGACAGCCCGTGGAAGCCGTAGCGCCGCACCCCGTCGTCGAAAAGCGCGCGGGGTAGGGCGAAGCGGTCGGCGAGCTCGGGGTGGCCGCGATGGAACGCGGTATCGAAGCAGGCGACCTGGGGTAGATCAGGCCGGCGCGCGCGCACCACGCGGATCGGGTCGAGATTGGTGAGCTGGTGCAACGGCGCCAGCGGGATGAAGCTCTCCAGCGTGCGCAGTACCTCGTCGTCGACCAGAACGGGGTGCGAATAGGCCGGGCCGCCATGAACCACGCGATGGCCGACGCCGATCACCTCATGCCCGGCGAAATGCGGGGTGAGCCAGTCGCCGATGCAGTGCTGGGCGGCGGCGGAACTGGCGATCGCGGCCGGCTCGAAACTCTGGTCGGCCAGGATCTCGCCGTCATGGCCCTTCACGCGCAGGCGCGGCCGGGTACCGATGCCGTCCAGCGCCCCGCCGAGCAGGGTTTCGACATCGTCCGCGAGCGCCCGGTAGAGCTTGAACTTGATGCTGGAGCTGCCGGCATTGACGATGAGCAGGATCTCGGCCAAGGGGCGCACTCCGGGTTGGCAGGGCGTTCAAGGGACGAAGGCGGTATCCCGTTCGGACGGGGCGTTGCGTGAGCGTCGCATGACGATGTGACACGCTGACCATGCCGCACGCCTTGAGCGGCCTCAAGCGGGCCCGCGTTTGATTGACAAAGCTGGCCGGACGCGATGGTGTGACGCCGTGCGGAGGGCAAGCCCCGCCGCGCACTCCCCATTCCTGCGCCGCCTGTCACGAGGAGCTTCCCGGTGAGCATGACCACCCCCGCCTATGTCATCGAGGCTCCCGGCATTCCCACCCTGCCCATCGACCGCTCGCAGCAGCTTTTCCCGATCCATCGCATCTATTGCGTCGGTCGCAACTATGCCGAGCACGCCATCGAGATGGGGCATGACCCCAACAAGGAGCCGCCGTTCTTCTTCCAGAAGAACCCGGATAATGTGATCGCGGACGGCACCTTTCCCTATCCCGACAAATCCAGCGATGTGCATTTCGAGATCGAGATGCTGGTCGCGATCGGCAAGGGCGGGGTGAACATCCCGGCCGAGAACGCGCTCGATCACGTCTGGGGCTATGGCGTGGGTCTCGACATGACCCGGCGCGACCTGCAGGGCGAGGCCAAGAAGCTCGGCCGGCCGTGGGAAGTCGGCAAGGCGTTCGAGGCGTCCGCCCCGTGCTCCGCGCTGGTGCCGGCGAGCCGTATCGGCCACCCGACCCACGGCAAGGTGTGGCTGAACGTCAACGGCAAGCCGCGCCAGGTCGGCGACCTCAACCAGATGATCTGGAAGGTGCCGGAGATGATCTCGTATCTGTCCGGCCTTTTCGAGCTCAAGGCCGGCGACATCATCATGTCCGGCACGCCGGCGGGCGTCGGCGCCATCGTGCGCGGCGACCTGATGGAAGGCGGCGTCGATGGCGTCGGCACGCTCGACGTGAAGGTGGTCTGAGCGGAGCGGTATCGCCATGGCCGCGCCGCACTATCCGGTGGTGATCATCGGCGGCGGCTATTCGGGCGCCGCCGTCGCCTGGCACCTCGCCCGGATGGGCGGCGCGCCCGCGACAATCCCGATCGTGGAGCCACGCGACGAACTCGGGCGCGGGCTCGCCTACAGCGCGGCCGACCCCAGCCACCGCATCAACGTGCCCTCGGTGCGCATGTCGCTCGATCCCGAGCGCGGCGAGCATTTTGAGGACTGGCTGCGCGCCAATGGCCGTCCGCGAGGCGATGCCGCCGCGCGGCTCGCCGATGGCAGCCACTATCCCTCCCGTGCCGAATTCGGCGCCTATGTGAACGCCCAGATCGCGGCGCTTGGGCCGCGCGTCGTCCATATCCGCGCCCGCGCGGAGGAGGTGGTCACCGCTCCCGGCGGCTATCGGGTGCGGTGTTCCGACGGGCGGGTGCTGCAGGCGAGCCTCGTGGTGCTGGCGGTGTGCCACACCCTGCCGAGCGCGCCGCCCGGCATGGCGCGGGCGCTCAGCAGCCATCCACGCTTCGTTACCGATCCATGGGCAGCGGGCGCGCTCGATGCGCTGCGGCCAGACGACCGGGTGCTGATCGTGGGCACCGGGCTGACCATGGCCGATATCGTCGCCTCGCTGGAGGGCAGGGGCCATCGCGGCCGGCTGGTCGCGGTGTCGCGGCGCGGGCTGCGCTCGCGTGGTCATGCCACGGGCGAGGCATATGAGCCCTATGGCGACTTCGCCGCCGAGCCCGCCCGCACTTTGCGCGAACTGGTGCGCCGGGTGCGGGCCACGCTGCGCAGTGCCGCGGCCGAGGGGCGGAGCTGGCATTTCGTGTTCGACCAGCTCAAGGCGCAGGGCACCGCTATCTGGAGCGCGCTGCCGATGGCGGAACGTCGCCGGCTGGTGCGCCATCTGCGCCCGTTCTGGGATGTGCACCGCTTCCGCATTGCCCCGCAGGTGGAGGCCGTGATCGACCGCCGCCTCGCCGAGGGGAGCCTCGCCATAAGGCGGGCCTCGCTGCGCCATGTCGCACGCGGGGAGGGTGAGAGCATCACTGTGACTTTAAGCAAGCGCGGCGCGCTCGCCACCGAGAGCTTTGACGCCGTGGTGCTCGCCACCGGTCCCGCGCATGGCCGGGTCTTTGCCGACAATCCCGTGCTCGCCGCGCTGGAGCGCCACGGGCTAGCCGGGCCCGACCCGATCGAGCTCGGGATCGAGGTGGATTTTCAGGGGCGGGTGATCGGTGCGGATGGCGCGGCGAACCCGGATATCTTCGTCGCCGGCCCGCTCGCGCGCGGCACCTTCGGCGAACTGATGGGCGTGCCTGACGTCACCCCCTACGCGGTCCGCATCGCGCAGGGTGTGCGGGGCCGTCTGGCCGAAATCGGGCGCTGAACTCGGTTGAGAAACCGATTCAACAGGATTGGATGAGGTTGGGGAATCTCCTGAAATATCAGTGAGATGCCTTTAATTCCTGTCTCATGTTTCGATTCAAGTTCGCCGGCTAAGTGCTCACGGGCGCTTAGCGACGAAATCGACCTCCACCAACGCATCGCGGGCGAGGCCGGTGACGCCGATGCAGGTGCGGGCCGGGCGGCGGTCCGGCGGGAAATAGGCGGCATAGGCCGCGTTCATCGCCGGGTAGTCGCGCTTGAATTCGGTGAGGTAGATGCGCGCCTGCACGACATGCGACAGGTCAAGCCCGATGCCTTCCAGCACCAGAATGAGGTTGTCCATCACGCGCCGGGTCTGGGCCTCCACGCCTTCGGGCAGCGGGCGGGAATCGTCGTCCGGCCAGGTCGGCATCTGTCCGGTGACGAACACCCAGCCATCGGCTTCCACGGCGTGGCTGAACGGGGCCACCGGCTGCGGCGCGCCGGGAATCATCAGGAACTGCGGAGGCATGGATCGATCCGGTTAAGTGAGGATGCCCCACTATGTTGGATCGAGCCTCACGGGGCAATCGCCTGAAGCGTCTGGCGAAACCGCTCGCGAACCGCATCGCGCGAGCGATGCCGGCCGCCGGTGACCAGCTTCTCGCCATGGCGCCACACGCAATCGACCGGACGCCGGGCGCTGGCGAAAATCCAGCCGTCGAGCGCAGCGTCTTCATTGCGACCTTCCAGCGCGGGCGCGGTCATGTCGAGCGTGACGATATCCGCGCTGGCGCCGACCGCGAGCCGGGCCGGGCGGCCGAGCGCCTGCCCGCCGCCGTCGAGCGCGGCCTCGAACAAGGCGCGGCCGGTGGAGCGGCCCTCGGTCATGGCGAGTACGTTGCGGGCGCGTAGCGAGAGGCGCTGGGAATATTCCAGCGTGCGCAGCTCCTCGGCGGCGTCGATCAGCACGTTGGAATCCGAGCCGACGCCGTAACGCCCTCCGGCTGCGACGAAATCCGGAGCCGGGAAGATGCCGTCGCCGAGATTGGCCTCGGTGATCGGGCACAGCCCGGCGACCGCGCCGCTCGACGCCATGAGCTTCGTTTCCTCCGGCGTCATGTGGGTGGCGTGGATCAGGCACCAGCGCTCGTCCACCGGCGCGGTGTCGTAGAGCCGCTCGACCGGACGGCGGCCGCACCAGGCGAGGCAGTCCTCGACCTCCTTCACCTGCTCGGCGACGTGGATGTGGATCGGGCCGTCAGTGAGCGGGACGAGGGCAGCGATTTCTTCGGCGGTCGCGGCGCGCAGGCTGTGCGGCGCGAGGCCGAGAACCGCATCAGAAAGTGATTCAAGTGCTTTACGACTTGATTCAATCAGTCGTGAGAAGCTGTTGAGATCATTGATGAAGCGGCGCTGTCCATGTGTGGTGTCCTGCGCGCCAAAGCCGCCATGGGCGTAGAATACCGGTAGCAGGGTCAGGCCGATCCCGGTCTCGTCCGCGGCCTGCGCGATGCGGTGCGCCAGCTCGCCAATGTCGGCATAGGCGCCCCCGTCGCGGTCGTGGTGCAGGTAGTGGAATTCGCCGACGCGGGTGAAGCCGGCTTCCAGCATCTCGACATAGACCTGCGCGGCGATGGCGGCGACATGGTCGGGGTCCATGCGGTCGACCACGCGGTACATCACCTCGCGCCATGTCCAGAAGCTGTCGCCGGTCGGGCCGCGTTTTTCGGCAAGGCCGGCCATGGCGCGCTGGAAGGCGTGGCTGTGAAGATTGGGCAGGCCGGGCAGGGCGAGGGCGTGGCGCTCATCGGCGCTTTCGGCCGGCGCATCGGCGGCAATCGCGGCGATGCGGCCATGCTCCACGCTCACCAGAACGTTGCGCGCCCAGCCGGAGGGAAGAAGGGCGGAGTCGAACCAGAGCCGGGTCATCGCAAGGGCCTTTCGTTCAGGCTGGACAAGGGGCGCGTCGTGCGATTATGTATATACATATCAGCGGCGCCTGCCAATCGCCTTTGCCGCTGCCGGGAGGAATGCGATGCGCTGCGATCGGCTATGGCGAGGGGCGAGGCTGGCGACGCTGGCACCTTCGCGTCCGGGGCTGGGGCTTGTCGAGCATGGCGTAGTCGCCGCTCTGGACGGACGCGTCGTCTATGCCGGCCCGGCGGGCGAGGCGCCTTCCTTCGAGGCCGACGAGACGATCGATGTCGAGGGTCGCTGGATCACCCCCGGCCTGATCGACTGCCACACCCATCTGATCCATGGCGGCGACCGCGCCCATGAATTCGAGCTGCGGCTCGCCGGGGCCTCCTATGAGGAGATCGCGCGGGCGGGCGGGGGCATCGTCTCCACCATGACCGCGACCCGCGCCGCCAGCGAGGACGAACTGGTCGCGAGCGCGCTGCACCGGCTCGATGCGCTGATCGCGGAAGGGGTGACCACGGTCGAGGTGAAGTCCGGTTATGGCCTGTCGCTGGAAAGCGAGCTGAAAAGCCTGCGCGCGGCGCGGGCGCTGGGCGTGCGGCGCCCGGTCTCGGTGACCACCACCTTTCTCGGCGCCCACGCGCTGCCGCCCGAGGCGAAGGGCGACAAGGACGCCTTCATCACCGCGATCTGCGACGAGATGCTGCCGGCGGTCGCCCGCGAGGGGCTGGCCGATGCCGTGGACGGATTCTGCGAGGGCATCGCCTTCCTCCCCGAGCATATCGAGCGGGTGTTCGCGCGGGCCGAGGAACTCGGACTGCCGGTGAAGCTTCATGCCGACCAGCTCTCCAATTTGCACGGCGCCAAGCTCGCCGCCGAGTTCGGCGCGCTCTCGGCCGATCATCTGGAATATACCGACGAGGAAGGCGCCGCCGCGATGGCGGCCGCCGGCACGGTGGCGGTGCTGCTGCCGGGCGCGTTCTATTTCATCCGCGAGACCAAGCTGCCGCCGGTGGATCTGTTCCGCGCGCAGGGCACGCACATGGCGCTGGCGACCGACAATAATCCCGGCACCTCGCCGCTCACCTCGCTGCTACTGACCATGAACATGGCCGCGACGCTGTTCCGCATGACCGTGGACGAGTGCCTCGCCGGGGTCACGCGCGAGGCGGCGCGGGCGCTGGGGCGGCTGAATGAAATCGGGACGCTGGAGGCCGGCAAGAGCTGCGACCTGGCGATCTGGAACATCGAGCGGCCGGCGGAGCTGGTCTACCGCATGGGTTTCAACCCGCTGCATGATCGCGTCTGGAGGGGTAAATGAACGAGATCATCCTGAAGCCGGGCGCGGTGTCGCTCGGCCAGTGGCGTGCGATCTATCGCGGCGCCCCCGCGACGGTTGCGCCGGAGGCCGCGCCGGCCATCGCCCGCGCCCATGAGGCGGTGCAGGCGATCCTTGCCAAGGGCGCGCCGGTCTATGGCATCAATACCGGCTTCGGGAAGCTCGCCAGCGTCCGCATTCCCTCCGAGGACCTCGCCACGCTCCAGCGCAACATCGTGCTCTCCCATGCCGCCGGCGTCGGCGAGCCGATGCCGGTGCCGGTGGCGCGGCTGATGATGGCGCTGAAGCTCGCCAGCCTCGCGCAGGGGGCGTCGGGCGTGGCGCCAGCCACCATCGCGCTGCTGGAGGCGTTTCTCACCAAGGGGCTGACGCCCGTGGTGCCGTGTCAGGGCTCGGTGGGCGCCTCGGGCGACCTTGCCCCGCTCGCGCACATGACCGCGACCATGATCGGCGTCGGGGAGATTTTCGTCGGCGGCGCGCGCGTGCCGGCCGCCGTCGCGTTGAGCGACGCCGGGCTGGCGCCGCTGACGCTTGGCCCCAAGGAAGGGCTGGCGCTGCTCAACGGCACGCAGTTCTCCACCGCCAACGCGCTGGCCGGGCTGTTCGAGGCCGAGAACCTGTTCAAATCTGCGCTGATGACCGGCGCGCTCTCGACTGATGCCGCGCGCGGTTCGGATGCGCCGTTCGACCCGCGCATTCACCAGCTCCGCAAGCATCGCGGCCAGATCGAGACCGCCGACGCGCTGCGGGCGCTGATGGCGGGCTCGGCGATCCGAGCGTCGCATCTGACCGGCGACGAGCGGGTGCAGGACCCCTATTGCCTGCGCTGCCAGCCGCAGGTGATGGGCGCGGCGCTCGATGTGCTGCGGCAGGCGGCGACCACGCTGGAGACCGAGGCGAACGGCGTCTCGGACAATCCGCTGATCTTCCCGGAGGAGGGTGAGGCGCTCTCCGGGGGCAATTTCCACGCCGAGCCGGTGGCCTTCGCCGCCGACATGATCGCGTTGGCGGTCTGCGAGATCGGCTCGCTCAGCGAGCGGCGCATCGCCATGCTGGTCGATCCGGCGCTCTCGGGCATGCCGGCCTTCCTCACCCCGAAGCCGGGGCTGAATTCGGGCTTCATGATCCCGCAGGTGACGGCGGCGGCGCTGGTGTCGGAGAACAAGCAGCGCGCCTATCCCGCGAGCGTGGATTCGATCCCGACCTCGGCCAATCAGGAGGATCACGTTTCCATGGCCGCCCATGGGGCGCGCCGGCTGGCCGCGATGGTGGAGAACGCGGTGTGCGTGATCGGCATCGAATTGCTGGCCAGCGCGCAGGGCTGCGATTTCCACGCGCCGCTGGCATCAAGCGCGGTGCTGGAGAAGCTGCGGACGCTGCTGCGGGCGCAGGTGCCGCATCTCGACGAGGACCGGCATTTCGCGCCCGACATGGAAGCGGCGAACGCGCTGGTGCGCTCCGGCGCGGTGGCGGCACTGGGCGGCGCGCTGCTGCCGACGATTTCCGGGGAGTGAGGGTCGCGGCATGACGAACCCGTCCTTCATCTCCGTCCATCGTGGTACCGCCCCGCTCGTGCTGTCGCTGCCGCATACCGGCACCGACATCCCGGACGACATCGCGGCCGATCTGGTCTCGCCATGGCTGGCGCGCAAGGATTGCGACTGGTGGATCGAGACGCTGTACGACTTCGCGCAGGAGCTCGGTACCAGCACTGTGCGCACCGGCATTTCACGGACGGCCATCGACGTGAACCGCGACCCGTCCGGCGTCTCGCTCTATCCCGGGCAGGCGACCACCGAATTGTGCCCGACCACCACCTTCGACGGCGAGCCGCTTTATGTCGAAGGGAAGGGCCCGGATGTGGCGGCGCGCAAGACGGCGTATTTCGAGCCCTACCATGCCGCGCTTTCCGCCGAGATCGAGCGGGTGCGGGCCGAGCATGGCACGATGGTGCTCTATGACTGCCACTCGATCCGCTCGGTGATCCCGCGCCTGTTCGAGGGCGCGCTGCCGCATCTCAATATCGGCACCAATTCCGGGGCGAGCTGCGCGCCGCAGCTTCAGGCCGAGATCGAGGCGATCTGCGCGTCCTCTGGCTTCGAGCACGTCAGCAATGCCCGCTTCAAGGGCGGCTACATCACCCGCCATTACGGCGCGCCCGCGCGCGGCGTGCATGCCGTGCAGATGGAGCTGGCCTGCCGCGTCTACATGAACGAGCCGCTCGGGCCGGTCGACGCGGGCAATTGGCCGACGCCGTTCGATCCCGCTTATGCCGCGCCCGCCCGCGCGGCGCTCACCCGCATTCTTGAGGCGTGCATCGCCTTCGCACGCACGGCACGCTGAGGAACCGCCCGATGACCCGTATCGACAATTCCCGCACCATCCGCGCCGCCCACGGCACCACGCTCTCCGCGAAAAGCTGGCTGACCGAGGCCCCGCTGCGCATGCTGATGAACAATCTCGACCCCGATGTCGCCGAGAAGCCGGGCGAACTCGTGGTCTATGGCGGCATCGGCCGGGCGGCGCGCGACTGGGAGAGCTTCGACCGCATCGTCGCGAGCCTGCGCGAGTTGGAGGAAGACCAGACCCTGCTGGTGCAGTCCGGCAAGCCGGTGGGCGTGTTCCGCACCCACAAGGACGCCCCGCGCGTGCTGATCGCCAACTCGAACCTCGTGCCGCATTGGGCGACCTGGGACCATTTCAACGAGCTGGATAAGAAGGGGCTGGCCATGTACGGCCAGATGACCGCCGGCTCGTGGATCTATATCGGCTCGCAGGGTATCGTTCAGGGCACTTACGAGACCTTCGTCGAGATGGGACGCCAGCATTTCGGCGGCTCGCTCAAGGGCAAGTGGATCCTCACCGCCGGGCTCGGCGGCATGGGCGGGGCGCAGCCGCTGGCGGCGACCATGGCGGGGGCCTCGTGCCTTGCCATCGAATGCCGGCCGTCCTCGATCGAGTTCCGGCTGCGCACCGGCTATGTCGACGTGCAGGCGCGCGACCTCGACCATGCGCTGGAGCTGATCGATGAGGCGACGCGCGCGGGCAAGGCGCTCTCGGTCGCCCTGCTCGGCAATGCCGCCGAGGTGCTGCCCGAGCTGGTCAAGCGTGGCGTGAAGCCCGACGCGGTGACCGACCAGACCTCCGCCCACGACCCGGTTAACGGCTATCTGCCGATCGGCTGGACGCTCGCCGAATGGGAAGACCGCAAGCTCTCCGACCCCAAGGGCGTCACCAAGGCGGCGAAGGCCTCGATGGCGGTACATGTGAAGGCGATGCTGGACTTCTTCCACGCCGGCATTCCGACGGTCGACTACGGCAACAATATCCGCCAGATGGCGCTGGAAGAGGGGGTGTCCAACGCCTTCGACTTCCCCGGCTTCGTGCCGGCCTATATCCGCCCGCTGTTCTGTCGGGGCATCGGTCCGTTCCGCTGGGCCGCGCTCTCGGGTGACCCGGAGGACATCTACAAGACCGACGCCAAGGTGAAGGAACTGCTCCCCGACAATGCGCACCTGCACAACTGGCTGGACATGGCGCGCGAGCGCATCCACTTCCAGGGCCTGCCGGCGCGCATCTGCTGGGTGGGCCTGGGCGACCGCCACCGGCTCGGCCTCGCCTTCAACGAGATGGTGCGCAACGGCGAACTCAAGGCGCCGATCGTGATCGGCCGCGATCATCTGGATTCCGGCTCGGTGGCCTCGCCCAATCGCGAGACCGAGGCGATGCAGGACGGCTCGGACGCGGTGTCCGACTGGCCGCTGCTCAACGCGCTGCTCAACACCGCCTCCGGCGCGACCTGGGTGTCGCTGCACCATGGCGGCGGCGTCGGCATGGGCTTCTCGCAGCATTCCGGCATGGTGATCTGCTGCGACGGCTCGGCGGATGCCGATGCGCGCCTCGCCCGCGTGCTGTGGAACGACCCGGCGACCGGCGTGATGCGCCACGCCGATGCCGGCTATCAGATCGCCATTGACTGCGCGAAGGAGCACCAGCTCAACCTGCCGGGCATTCTCGGGTGATGCGGGTCCTGCGCGCGAGTGGCCATCGCTTGATGCCCTGGAAGAACGGTGGCGGCTCGACGACCGAGATCGCCGTCGCGCCGGAAGGGGCGGGGCTGGAGGCCTTCGACTGGCGCGTCAGCATGGCGGACGTGGCGGGCGACGGGCCATTCTCGTCGTTTCCCGGCATTGACCGCACGCTGGCGATCCTGAGCGGGGCGGGGATGCGGCTCGACATTGCCGGCCGCGCCTCGCTGGAACTGAAGGCGGCCAGCGCGCCGGCAGCGTTTCCCGCCGACGTGCCGACCGCGGCCAGCCTGATGGATGGACCGATCCGCGACCTCAACGTGATGACCCGGCGCGGCGTGTTCGCGCATCGGGTGACGCGGCATGAGTCGCGCGCGGTAGTGGGCGCGCCCGCGGGCGGCGTGACGCTGGTCCTGTCGCGCATGGCGGGGCTGGTGGTCTCGGAGGCCGCGGGCGCGGCGGTGGAACTCGGGCCGGACGATGCCGTGCTTCTCGACGGCCCGGCGACGCTGGTGCCGGGTGGCGAGGGCAGGTTCTTCGTCATCGAGCTGTGGCCGGTTGCCGCGACCGCTCGACTTTAAGGTCTATACAAATCAAGATCGGCGCATCGCCTTTGGAGAGATGTGATGCGCCGGTCGGACAAGCTGAAGCTGGGAACCTTCGTCTATACCTTCGGCTACAACCCCGCCGGCTGGCTGCACCCGGCGTCTGACGTGAACGGCGCCAATGATTTTTCCCATCTGCTTAAGGTCGCGCAGATCTCGGAAGCGGCGAAGTTCGACTTCATGTTCCTCGCCGATTCTCCGGCCGCCGCGATCGGCGATCCCGAGGGCCTCTCGCGCTCGCCGACCAAGATGAACCGTCCCGAGCCGCTGACGCTGCTGGCGGCGCTGGCGGTCACTACCTCGCGCCTCGGCCTCGTGGCGACCGCCTCGACCTCCTATTACGAGCCGTTCAACCTCGCGCGCATCTTCGCGTCCATCGACCATCTCAGCGGTGGGCGCGCGTGCTGGAATGTCGTGACCTCCGATCATGACGAGACCGGCTACAACTTCAACCGCGAGGGGCTGGACCCGCACGCGCTGCGCTATGAGCGTGGCAAGGAGTTCGTCGATGTCGTGTTCGGGCTGTGGGACAGCTATGAGCACGACGCGCTCACGCTCGATCGCGAGAGCGGGGTCTATTACGACAAGGACAAGCTCCACACGCTGAACCACAAGGGCAAGCACTTCCAGGTGCGCGGCCCGCTCAACATCGCCTCGACGCCGCAGGGAAGGCCGGTGATCGCGCAGGCTGGCGGCTCTGAAGCCGGTATCGAGCTGGCGGCCGAGACGGCGGAGGTGGTGTTCTCGCTCGCCTCCAACCTCCAGCGCAGCCAGGCGTTCTACGCCACGCTGAAGGACCGCATGGCCAAGTTTGGCCGCGCGCCGGATGAGTTGAAGGTGATGCCGGGCGTCGTCATCAATGTCGGGCGCACCGAGGACGAGGCGCGCGAGAAGGTGCGCTTCCTCGCCGACAAGCTGCACCCGGATGTCGGCCGGCTGATGCTGGCGGAATTCCTCGAAGCCGACCTCACCGGCGTGCCGCTCGACGCGCCGTTCCCCAAGGACCGGCTGCCGGCGGCGGCCAAGGGCTCCAAGGCGCTGTTCGACGAACTGACCGACTTCGTGATGAAGGGCCACACGGTGGGCGAACTCATCCGCCTGTTCAGCGAGAAGCACACCGGCAACGGTATCACCGGCACGCCGGCTCAGGTCGCCGATTTCATGGAAGAGTGGTTCGAGACCCGCGCCGCTGACGGCTTTATCGTGATGTGCCCGACGCTGCCCTCGGCGCTGGAGGACTTCACCGAGCTGGTGGTGCCGGAGCTGCGCCGTCGCGGCCTGTTCCGCGACGAGTACGAGGGCACGACGCTGCGCGACAGTCTCGGCATTCCCGTGCCGGAGAACCGCTACGCGCGGGCGCGCCGGCAGGCCGGGTGAGGGGACTCAGGCGACGCGGGCCTCGGCGCGGGCCTTGGCGAGCCAGCTCAGCCCCTCCAGCGTCCCGGCGCGCGGGGTGTATTCGCAGCCGATGAGGCCGTCATAGCCGGCCTCATCGAGCGTGCGGTAGAGGCGCGCGAAATCGATGGTGCCGGTGCCGGGCTCGTGGCGGCCGGGATGGTCGGCGATGTGGATGTGGTAGATAAGCTCCACATGATCGGCGATGAAGGCGAACGGGTCCGAGCCGATCATGGTGGCGTGGAACACGTCGTAGAGCAGGCGCACATTGGGCGCGCCGATCTCGGCTATGGCGCGCACGGCGTCGCGCGGGTCCTCGATGAAGTAATCGGCGATGCTGCCGCTGCTGATCGGCTCGATCAGGAGCAGCAGGCCGCGTTCGGCGGTTGCCTCGGCGGCAAGGCGCATATTGGCGATGTAGGTGTCCCACATGCGCGCGGGATCGGCGTCGGCCGGGCGCACCCCCGCCATGCAGTGCAGGGCCGGGATGCCGACGACTTCCGCGAAGTCGAGGCTGGGCGCGAGGCTGGCGCGGAAGCGCTCGATCTGATCGGGCAGGGCGGCAAATCCCTTCTCGCCGCGCGAGATTTCGCCGGCGGGAAAGCTCGACTGCACGATCGGCAGCCCGCATGCGTCGAGGAGCTGGCGCACGCGGGCGGCCGGCAGCCCGTAGAGCGCGGGATGCTCCACGGCATCGAAGCCGGCCGCGCGGGCTGCCTTAAATCGGCTCTCCAGCGGCATTTCGTTGAAGAGATAGCCGATATGGCCGCTGAAACCCTTGATCATGGTGCGTCTTTCGCTGGTCGGGCGGCGGGTTGGCTCAGGAGGCGGCGAGCCAGGAGGCGAGCTTGCCGTCGCGCCGTTCCAGCCGCTCCAGCAGATAATCGACCTCGGCGCGGGCCTTGGCGGTCAGCGTCGAGCCGGGCTGGCGCTGGGCGTCGCAGCTGAGAATGCCGCGGCGCATCAGCACGTATTTGCGCACCGAAAGGCCGACGCCCTGCTGCTGCTCGTAGCGCAGCAGCGGCAGATGGGCGTCGAACAGGTCGTGCGCCTCGTCGCGCCGGCCTTCCTTCTGCAACCGCACCACAGCAGACAGCATTTCCGGGAAGGCGTAGCCGGTCATGGCGCCGTCCGCGCCGCGCTCCATCTCGAAATCGAGGAACAGGCCGCCATTGCCGGTGAGGATGGAAATCTCCCGCATCGAGCCTTCCTTCTGGAAGCCGCGCAGGGCGGTGATCTTCTCCAGACCCGGCCAATCCTCATGCTTGAGCATGACGCAGGACGGATTCTCGGTGACGATCTGCCGGATCACCTTCGGCGTCATCTGCACGGTGAGGGTGAGCGGATAATCCTGCAGCACGAAGGGAATGTCCGTGCCGATGGCCTGCACCGCCTGCCGGAAATAGCCGGTGATCTGTTCGTCGGTGCGCAGCGAGGGAGGGGGCGCGATCATCACGCCCGCCGCGCCGCGCTCCATCACCGCATGGGCGAGGGAGCGCATGGCGGCAAAGCCCGGCGCGGAGACGCCGACGATGACGGGAAGCGCGCCGAAACCGTCGATGAAGCGCGCGGTGATGGCGAGCGATTCGGCGGCGTCGAGCTTGGGCGCCTCGCCCAATATGCCGAGCACGGTGACGCCGTTGGAGCCGGCGGCGAGATAGCGCTCGATCAGGCGATCGATCGACGCCTCGTCGATGCGGCCGTCCTCGTGAAACGGGGTGGGGGCGATCGGAAAAACGCCAGCGGCGCTGGGATCGAGTGTCATGAGCGGGTTCCTGTGCGGTCTTGGGTAGCGGCTCGCGCGGCCATCTGCGCGAGGCGGGCGAGATAGGCGGTCTTGCTGGCCTGCATGTGCGCGACATTCAGCTGCGCCAGCGCCCAGGCATCGCTGCCCCGGAGCAGCGCGATCATGTGATCGTGCTCGCGCAACGAGCGTTGCAGGCCCTCGCCATCGGCGAGATTGCCGGCGCGGATCGGCAAGGTGAGGCGCATATACTCCTTGGCGGTGCGGACCAGATAGGGATTGCCGCAGCCTTCCAGCATGGCGAGGTGGAAGGCGTCGTTGAGCTCATGCAGCCGCCGCAGGTTCGGCGCGTCCGCCTCGCGGCGATACTCGTCCTGGATGGCCTCAAGACGGGCGATCAGCGACTCCGGAGCGGGGAGCGGGATCATCAGCACGATCTGCCGCGTGATCATCTCGCGCGCCTCGTAGATCTGGCGCACTTCCTCGGCCGTGAAGGAACAGACGGTGGCGCCGACATTCGGAACGTGGCGCACCAGCCCGTCGCGCTCCAGCGCGGCCAGCGCGCGGCGGACATAGTGCCGGCTGGTGGCGTAGCGCTCCATCATCGCGTCCTCGACCAGACGCGCGCCGGGCGCGAGCCGGCCGAAGATGACGTCATCCTCAAGCTGGCGCAGCACGTCCATCGGCGCGTGCAACTCGGCAGGGGGCGCGTTTCTGGTGCGCATGACAGGTTCCGGGACGGAGAATTCCTCGGCGGCATAGTGCGGTGATCGACAGGATTGTCAATAATATCGGCGATAAATTGCCATATGCCGGATATTACCGACAGGATTATTGACAATCCGGCGAGCGCTGACCAACCTGCGTCGTCCTCATGAGGGGCGCGTGTCAAAGGGAGGCCGGGATGGCCAAGGGTCTGAGCAAGGGTCTCACCAGCTATGGCGACGACGGGTTCTCGCTGTTCCTGCGCAAGGCCTTCATCAAGGCCATGGGCTATTCCGACGACGCGCTGAGCCGCCCGATCGTCGGCATCACCAACACCTATAGCGACTACAACCCCTGCCACGGCAACGCGCCCCAGCTCATCGAGGCGGTGAAGCGCGGCGTTATGCTGAGCGGGGCGATGCCGATGGTGTTCCCGACCATCTCGATCCATGAAAGCTTCGCCCACCCCACCTCGATGTTCCTGCGCAACCTGATGGCGATGGACACCGAGGAGATGATCCGCGCCCAGCCGATGGACGCGGTGGTGGTGATCGGCGGCTGCGACAAGACGCTGCCGGCGCAGATCATGGCGGCGGCGAGCGTCGACCTGCCGACCGTGGTGGTGCCGGTCGGGCCGATGGTGGTCGGCCATCACAAGGGCGAGGTGCTCGGCGCCTGCACCGACTGCCGGCGGCTCTGGGCCGCGCACCGGGCAGACACGATCGATGCCGAGGAGATCGAGGTGGTGAACGGTCGGCTTGCGCCCTCGGTGGGCACCTGCATGGTGATGGGCACGGCGAGCACCATGGCGTGCATCACCGAGACGCTCGGCCTCTCGCTGCCGATGAGCGCCACCGTTCCCGCGCCCCATGCCGAGCGTATCCGCATCGCCGAAGCCAGCGGGCGGGTGGCGGCGCGGATGGCGGTGGAGGGCGGGCCGCGGCCGAGCGAACTGCTGACGCCGCGCTCCCTGCGCAATGCCGCGGTGGTGATGCAGGCGATTGGCGGTTCCACCAATGGCGTCATCCACCTCGCGGCCATCGCCAACCGCACGCCGCACGCCTTCGACCTTGCCGAACTCGACGAGATCGGCCGCCGCGTGCCGGTGCTGGTCGACCTCAAGCCGTCCGGCGCTCATTACATGGAGCATTTCCACCATGCCGGCGGCGTGCCGAAGCTGCTGAAGGAGCTTGGCGACCTTATCGACCTCGACGCGCCGACCGTCACCGGTGCCACGCTGCGCGAGGTAGCCGCCGCAGCCGAGGACGTGCCGGGGCAGGACGTGATCCGCCCGCGCAGCGCGCCGATCAAGGCGGAAGGTTCGATGGCGGTGCTCACCGGCAATCTGGCGCCGGGCGGGGCCATCATCAAGCAGGCCGCCGCCTCGCCCGGACTGCTGACCCATACCGGCCGCGCGGTGGTGTTCAGCTCGGTGCCGGACATGATCGCCCGCATCGACGATCCCGACCTCGATGTCGCGGCCGAGGATGTGCTGGTGCTGCAGAATGCCGGCCCCAAGGGCGCGCCGGGCATGCCCGAAGCCGGCTATCTTCCGATCCCGAAGAAGCTGGCGAGGCAGGGCGTCAAGGACATGGTGCGCATTTCCGACGCGCGGATGAGCGGCACGGCCTTCGGCACCATCGTGCTGCATGTGACGCCGGAGGCGGCGGTGGGCGGGCCGCTGGCGCTGGTGGAGACCGGCGACATGATCCGGCTCGACACGGCGGGGCGGCGCATCGAGCTGCTGGTGGAGGAGGCGGAGCTGGAGCGTCGGCGGAAGAAGCTGGATGCGCAGCCGGCGCCGGTCGCGGCGGAGCGCGGCTATGCCCGGCTCTACCAGACCAGCGTGCTGCAGGCGGATGAAGGCTGCGATTTCGACTTCATGCGCCATCCCTCGCGGCTCACGGCCGAGGACTGAAAGAAAGCCGCCCGGTGGAAGGCCACCGGGCGGCTTCGGGCTGTCTGCTGTCGTCATCGGGTGCTGCCCTTCCGCTGCGAGTGGGCGCCCGGACGCCGGCGCGGCGCGACAGGCGGGGAGGGGCCGCGTGACGGCGTTCACGCCGCCACGAGTTGCTGCATTAGCTCGACGGCGGCGTCGGGAGCGGTCAGCACCGGCACATCAACCACCGCCCGCACGGCTTCGGCCGCCCGCGAGGTGGAGAAATGCGCAAGCATGATGGCATCGGAGGTCTTCAGCTCCGGCGCGCGGGCCGCGACCAGCTCGTTATGCGTCGCCGCGTCGCCTTGGCGCAGCAGATCGATCGCCCGGTCGACGACGATGGTGGTGAGCGAAGCGTCGCTCGCCGCCTGCCGCACGAATTCGTCGAACTCCTCGCGCATGGTCACCACCGCCGGGGCGAAGGTGGCGAGCATGCCGATCCGGCGGCCCTGCGCGATGGCGGCGCGGAACATCGCTTCATTGGGCTTCAGCACCGGGATCGGCAGTTCGTCGATCAGCCGGTCGATGGCGGGGCCGAAGGCGGAGCAGGTGATGAGGATGCCGTCCGCGCCACTGCGATGGGCGTAGCGACCGAAGGCGATGAAGCGCTCGATCATCTCGTCCGTCAGTTCGGGATCGCGGGCGCGGTCGACCGACAGGCTGTCGTCGAGCAGGTTCACCGTCTCGGCGGTGGGCCAGCGCCGGGCGAAGGCGTTGCGGATCGGCTCCATCGCCACCGGGGTGGCGTGAAGCAGGACGATGCGGGGGCTGGCGGCCATGAAAACCTCCTGGGATGTGGATCAGGCGGCCGAAGGCGCGCGCACGAGCGAGGAGAGGCCGCCCTTCTCATAGGCGGCGACGGCGGCGTCCGATCCCAGCAGGTCCAGGAATGCCTGCGCGGCTTCCGGGTTGCGGGCGTCGGTGAAGATGGCGGCGGAGAAGTCGGTGAAGGTCTGAACCTCGTCGGGGAAGGGGCCGACGATATCCACCCCGTCGACCGACATCAGCTCGCTGATCTGCTGGACGGCGTATGCCGCCTCGCCGGTAACGATCTTGCCGGCGGTGAAGCCGGCGGGAATGGTGACGCCGCGCGCCTTCACCTCCTCGGCGATGCCGAGTTCGGCGATCAGGCGCTGGAAATAGATGCCGCTGGCGCCGCCCAGCGAATAGGCGACCGACGGCGCGGCCAGCAGCGTGGCCTTCAGCGCCTCGACCGTCGAGATATCCGGGCGCGGCGCGCCCTTGCGCACGGCGAGGCCGACCATGGCGCGGGCCACCGGAATCCGGGTGTCCCGGTGGATGATGTCGTCCTGCACCAGCTGGTCCATCGCATGGTCGATGGCGAGGATGATGTCGGCGCGCTCGCCGCTTTCGACGCGGCGCATCAGGACGGTGGTCGGGTCCCAGAGGATGTCGGCACGGATGCCGGTTTCCTCTTGGAAGTGCGGCACGATCCAACGCTTGAACGCCACCTCGACGGCCAGCGCGCTCATGATGGAAACGGTGTTGGTCTGGGTACTCATCGATGTTCCTCCCATTGCGGCCGGACGAGGCTCAGCGGCGCGGGTGCGTCGGGCGCACCATGTCCGGCGTGATCTCGGCCAGCGTCCGCAGCCCCATCAGGGCCATGTCGCGATGAATTTCCTCGGAGAGCAGCCGGATTGCATGCCGCACGCCGTCCGCGCCGCCGAGCGCGGCTGCATAGAGGAAGGGGCGGCCGAGGAAGACGAAGTCGGCGCCGAGCGCGAGGGCCTTGAGCACATCGGTGCCGCGGCGGATGCCGCCATCGACCATCACGGTCATGCCCTTTGCCTCCGCACGCACGTCGCGCAGGGCCTCGATCGGGGCGAGGGCGTAGTCGAGCTGCCGGCCGCCGTGATTGGAGACGATCACGCCGTCGGCACCAAGCTCGCGGGCCATCGCCACGTCGGTGGCGGCGAGCAGGCCCTTCACCACCAGCTTGCCCTTCCAGCGCTTGCGGATGGCTTCGACATGGCGCCAGGCGAGCTGGTCGCGGCTGTTCATGTTGCGCACGAAATCGCGCGAGAACATGGGCGGGCCCTGCGCGGCGTCCATGTTCTCGAAATGGGGAACGCCGTGGCGCAGGAAGGTGCGGCCTACGGTGCCGAGCAGCCAGCGCGGATGCAGCACGCTGTCGAGCGCGACCTTGGGCGTGATCTTTAGCGGCATGCTGAAGCCGCTCCGCGTGTTGTTCTCGCGATTGCCGGGAACCGGCGTGTCGGCGGTGACCACCAGCGTGCCGAAGCCGGCTGCGGCCACGCGGTCGATCATCGCGTCGATGCGCGGCTGATGGCCCGCGAGATAGGCCTGGAACCACGCATCTGGGTTCTCGCGATACACGTCCTCCAGCTTGATGAGCGAGGAGGCGCTGAGAATCATCGGCACCTGCGCCGTGCGGGCGGCCGCGGCCAGTTCGGTGTCGGCGCGATAGGCGACCATCGCGGCGCCGCCGAGGGGCGCGATGCCGAACGGGCTCGCATAGGTCTTGCCGAACAGCTCGCGGCCCTGCTGGCGGCCGGCGACATCCATGAGGGTGCGCGGCACCAGCGCGAGCTCGGCATAGGCCTGCCGCGCCTGCCGCAGGCCCGAGCCGGTTTCGACCGCGCCGGACACATAGCCATAGATCATGCGCGGCAGCATGCGCCGCGCGGCCTGCTCGAAATCGTCGAGCGCCAGATAGTTGCGGAATCGGCGCGGAACACTCGGAGCCGCCGGGCGGACGGCGCCCTGGATCGGGGCGGCCTCGGCGACGGTTTCGCTAACCGTCCCTCGCGTCTCGGGCGGCAGCGACATCGAACCTGCATCGCTCATCACCGAAGCCCCGCCGACATTATACGCAAGTGATGGTCGAGATTTATCATGATGGCGTCACTACATAATCTGTCGTGATTCTTGTTCTTTTGAAGTGATCCAAAAGAGAATCACATTCAGCTCGATTCCGGCGACCAAAGGCACCGATCGGCCTTATTGTGGAAGATGTACATAGCTCGCACAGCTCATTCGGGCTGTCAATGGCATCGGAATCAGGCGCGTCTTGCATATAACATATTGAAAATGAACGATATAAGTCTGTCGAGACGATGTGTAAAAATTACATAGAAGCGGGAGTTTTGCGACAATTCAGCCGCGATAATGGCTTTCCGTGTCGCGCAAAAGGGCGGGCG